>JAAZAC010000005.1 GCA_012514545.1 Actinomycetales bacterium
CGCTCAGGACCGGCGGCGCTTCGCGCCGGCCCGCTTGCGCTTCAGGCCAAGGCGGAGGTCGACCTTGCGATCGGCGGGACGCGCGCCGCGGCGAGGGCTAGTGGAGCGCACGACGAGGACGTAGCGGCGCGCGCGCCCGAGCCGCTTGAGCCGCTTGATCCGCCGCCCCGGCCTGCTGACCTCGCCGAGGCCGCAGCGGGCGTTCCTGAGCATCCGCCGCGCACGAGGCAGCTTCTTGCCGACGAGCTTCGGAACCACGCACGGAGGCGGCGCGGGCGGCAGCGGCAGCACCACGATCCGCTCGTAGCCGATCGGGGTCGAGCACGGGGAGACGTTGCCGGCCGCGTCGGTGGCCGTCGCCGAGAAGGACGCGGAGCGGCCGTAGTCGACCGCGACCGCGATCCCCGGGGCCGCAAGCTCGGCGGCGGCGCCGGTCGCAGCGGGCGCGCCCGCGCAGCCCGGACCGGCGTGGATCCGCACGGTCGACCCGGCCTCCGCCACGCCGACGATCCGCGGCGTGCCGGTCAGTCCCGGCGACGCGGGATCGGTACGCAGGAGCCGTGGCGCGGCGGGTGGATCGAGGTCGCCGGCCTGCCGCAGCCAGACCCCGCCCTCGCCGCCGATCTCGTCGGCCACGACCCCGCAGACCGGGCCGGCGTCGTCCGGTGTCAGAGGCTCCGCCGTCATGTCCTCCCACTCCCCGGCGAGAGCCCCCGGCCCGGTCAGCCCGGCAGCGAACGGCGCCCCCGCGATCGGTCCGGTTCCCGCGGTCGAGACGTCGAGGATCGCCGGGGTCGTCGAGACCGTGCAGCGCGTCTCCTCACCCGACGGCTGGCGGGCGGTGAGGGTTCCGCCGGCCGTCCCGCTCAGAAGCAGCGCACCGGTGGCCCGATCGAAGGCGCCGGAGATCGCGCCGATGTCGAAGTCGACGGTGACGTCCGCGACGGTCGGATCGTCGATCGCGATCGAGAACCGCGGCACCGCCAACACGCCTTCTGTGATGGCACCGCTCGCCGGGTCGACCTGCGCCGCCAACGGCGCGGTGGCCGGCGGTCCGAAGAGCTGATGGTCTTCCACGTTCAGCTGCTGACCGACGTTCGCCCGCGCCTCGGTGAAGGTCAGCGACAGCGGCGCGGCATGTGCGACCTGGGCGCCGACGACGAGCGTCAACAGCGCCCCCAGAGCGAGCGCTCCAACGGATCCCGCAACCCCACGGCTCTCAATCACAACGGCCTCCCAACCAAACGCGCATGCTGACCGAGACAACGTATCGCCTCGGGCCACCGGCGGCGACTGGGAACAGCCGCCCGGGCCGGCCCGTCGATCGGGCCGGCCCGGGGCGTGTCAGGCGGTCAGCGGACGTCGAAGCGGTCGGCGTCCATGACCTTCGCCCAGGCGGCGACGAAGTCGTGGACGAGCTTCTCCTTGGCGTCGTCGGCGGCGTAGACCTCGGCGACGGCGCGCAGGACCGAGTTCGAGCCGAAGACGAGGTCGGCACGGCCGGCGGTCCACTTCACGGCGCCGCTGTCGCGGTCGCGGCCCTCGAAGGTCTCCTCGTCGGGCGAGGTGGCCTTCCACTCGGTCTCGACGTCGACCAGGTTCGCGAACCAGTCGTTGGTCAGCGCGCCCGGCCGATCGGTCATGACGCCGAGCGCCGAGCCGCCGTGGTTGGCGCCGAGCACGCGCAGGCCACCGACCAGGACGGTGAGCTCCGGCGCGCTGAGGCCGAGCAGCCGCGCCCGGTCGACGAGCAGCTGCTCGGTCGGCCGGCCGTTCAGGCTCTTGCCGTAGTTGCGGAACCCGTCGACCCGCGGCTCGAGCACCGCGAACGACTCGGCGTCGGTCTGCTCCTGGCTGGCGTCGGTGCGGCCCGGGGTGAACGGGACCTCCACGTCGAAGCCGGCCGCCTTCGCGCCCGCCTCGACCGCGGCGCAGCCGCCGAGGACGATCGTGTCGGCGAGCGAGATCCGCTTGCCGCCCGACTGGGCGTCGTTGAACTCGCGCCGGACGCCCTCGAGCACCTCGAGCGCCTTCGCCAGCTCGGCCGGCTCGTTGACCGCCCAGCCCTTCTGGGGCTCCAGCCGGATCCGGGCGCCGTTGGCCCCGCCGCGCATGTCGGTGTTGCGGAACGTCGACGCCGACGCCCACGCCGTCGCGACCAGCCGCGACTGCGACAGGCCCGACGCGAGGATCTTCTCCTTCAGGGCGGAGACGTCGGCCGCGTCGACCAGCTCGTGGTCGACGGCCGGCACCGGGTCCTGCCAGATCAGCTCCTCGTCGGGCACCTCGGGACCGCGGTAGCGGGGGCGCGGGCCCATGTCGCGGTGGGTGAGCTTGAACCAGGCGCGCGCGAACGCGTCGGCGAGCTCGTCGGGGTTCTCGTAGAAGCGGCGCGAGATCTTCTCGTAGGCCGGATCCTCACGCAGCGAGAGGTCGGTGGTGAGCATCACGACCTTGTGCTGCTTGCCGGGGACGTGCGCGTCGGGCACGGTCGGGCCGTCGCCCTTGGGGACCCACTGGTGGGCGCCGGCCGGGCTCTTGGTCAGCTCCCACTCGTTCTCGAACAGCGTCTCGAAGAAGCTGCTGTCCCAGGCGGTCGGCGTCGGCGTCCAGGCGCCCTCGAGCCCGCTGGTGATCGTGTCGGCGCCCTTGCCGGTGCCGTTGGACGACTCCCAGCCGAGGCCCATCTCCTCCAGCGGCGCGGCCTCCGGGTCGGCGCCGACGGTGTCGGCGTCGCCTGCGCCGTGGGTCTTGCCGAAGCTGTGGCCGCCGGCGATCAGCGCGACGGTCTCCTCGTCGTTCATCGCCATGCGGCTGAACGTCTCGCGGATGTCGCGTGCGGCGGCGATCGGGTCGGGGTTGCCGTTCGGGCCCTCGGGGTTGACGTAGATCAGGCCCATCTGGACGGCGCCGAGCGGCTCGTCGAGCTGGCGGTCGCCGCTGTAGCGCTCGTCGCCGAGCCACTCCGCCTCGTTGCCCCAGTTGACGTCCTCGGGCTCCCAGACGTCGGCGCGGCCGCCGGCGAAGCCGAACGTCTTGAAGCCCATCGACTCGAGCGCGACGTTGCCGGTGAGCACGAGCAGGTCGGCCCAGGAGAGCTTGCGGCCGTACTTGGCCTTGACCGGCCAGAGCAGACGCCGGGCCTTGTCGAGGTTGACGTTGTCGGGCCAGCTGTTCAGCGGGGCGAAGCGCTGCTGGCCGGTGTTGGCGCCGCCGCGGCCGTCGCTGATCCGGTAGGTGCCGGCGGCGTGCCAGGCCATCCGGATGAACAGCGGGCCGTAGTGGCCGTAGTCGGCGGGCCACCACTCCTTCGAGTCGGTCATCACCGCGGCGATGTCGGCCTTGACGGCGTCGAGGTCGAGCGTCTCGAACTCGGCGGCGTAGTCGAACTCCTCGCCCATCGGGTCGCCGGCGGGCGGGTTGGGGTGCAGGACCGAGACGTCGAGCTGGTTGGGCCACCAGTCGCGGTTGCTGCGGCCGTTGTCGCCGCCGGAGAAGGGGCAGCCCTCGGGGACGACGTTCTCCTCGTCCTCGGTTACGACGGGGCTCTCGGTATCAGACACGGATTTCCTTTCGGGACCAGGCGAATCGGGTTCGGGTTCTCACGGGTCAGGCGGCGGAGCGGCAGGCGGGGCAGGTGCCCCAGAAGACGACCTCGGCCTCGTCGATCTCGTAGCCGTGGTCGTCGGAGGCGTGCAGGCAGGGCACCTCGCCGACGGCGCAGTCGACGTCGGCGATCGCCCCGCAGGAGCGGCAGATCACGTGGTGGTGGTTGTCGCCCACCCGCGACTCATAGCGCGCGACCGAGCCGGCCGGCTCGATGCGCCGCACGAGGCCCGCCTTGGTGAGCGCGCGCAGCACGTCGTAGACGGCCTGCGTGGAGACCTCGCCGAGATCCTCGCGCACCGCGCCGACGATCGAGTCGGTGTCGGCGTGCGGACGCCGGTAGACGGCGCTCAGCACTCCCACGCGGGGGCGCGTGACCCGCAGGCCGGCGCCCCGCAACAGCTCCTCGACCTCGGCCGGCTTCGGCACTTCCGCTGTCGACCCGTTGATTGGAATGACTCAAGACTACATGCGGGGCCGGCGGCCTGGGAACCGCCGCCGATCGCCGCCGATCGCCGGGTGAGAGTTCCGGCCAAATACTGGCCGGAACTCTCACCCCAGCGCGCGGGCGGCCGGAACTCTCACGCGGGCGTTGACACGCAGGACGCGGTCTGCTGCGATCGACGTAATTCGGCAGCCGCCCACCCGTTGGAGGGGCATGAAAGCGTTCGAGAGACTCCTTGTCGTTGCCGTCATGGCCTCGCTGGCCGCGCTGGCGTGCGCCGCCCCGTCGGCCGCCGCGCCCGGCTGGAACCCGCCGCTGGAGGGAGCCGAGCGGACCTCGCACGTGCCCGAGCAGCCGCGCGTCGGCCTCGACTCCGCCGGCAACGCGGCGATGGCCTGGACGCGGTTCGACCCCGACAGCGGCATGCGCGTTCTCGAGACGCGGATCGTCCCGGCCGCAGGGCCGTCCGGGCCGGCGGTCCGGCTGTCCGCCCCGGGCGCGAGCGCCGGGGCCTTCGACATCGCCGTCGCGCCCGACGGGCGGGCGGTCGCGGTGTGGGAGCAGGACGGCCAGCTGGTGGCCTCGGTCCGCCCGCCGGGCGGCGCGTTCGGGGCGGGCCAGACGCTCTCGAAGCCGGCGGCCGAGAACGCCGCGGCGGCGGTCGTCGAGCTCGACGCCGACGGCGACGCGACCGTGCTGTGGACGACCATCCAGGGCAGCGCCTGGCGGGTCCGCACCACGACCATCGACGCGGGAGACGTCAACGGCCCGACGACGCTCGTCCACATGGAGGCGGCCGCCCAGCTGAACGAGCCGGCGCTCGCGGTCGACCCGACCGGCCGCGCCCACGGCGTCTGGGTCCGCGCCCAGGCCGGCGGCGGCGACCGCACGACCACCGTCCAGCGCGCCTACCGCCCCGCCGGCGGCGGCTTCGCCTACCAGGGCGACCTCGACTCCTTCGTCGAGTCGCCATACAACATGGAGTCCCCGGCCGGCCTGCGGGCGCCCAGCGTCGCCGTCGACCGCGACGGCCGGGCGGTGGCCGCCTGGATGCGCAGCGGCTTCCCGAGCATCATCCGCTGGAGCGCCGGCCCAGCGGGCGGCACCTGGACGGCGGCCGCCACGCTCGGCGGAGAGGCGACGGCGGGTGCGCCGCTGCTCGCGATGAGCGGTGCCGGCGAGGCGCTGATCGCCGGGACGTCGGCCGCGGACACGCCGCGCAAGCTGTGGGTCGCCCGCCGGCCCGCGGGCGGCACGTTCGGCGCCCAGGAGACCGTCGCCGACGCCGCCGTCCACACCCCGGCCGACCTGGCCGTCGGGGCCGGCGGCGAGACCGTGCTCACGTGGCTGACGCTCGACGGCGGCGACTACCGGGCGCGCGGCGCCTACCGGTCGCGCCCCGGCGCTGCGTGGGAGGAGACGGCGCTCGGCGCGACGGCGCCGACGTTCTACTCGGGGACGCTGCTGCCGACGGCGGCCGTGAACGCGGGCGGCCACGCGGCGGTCGCCTGGTCGGCCGGCGCGCCCGACACCTTCCATACGCTGCTGGCGCGCTACGAGGTCGCCC
>JAAZAC010000314.1 GCA_012514545.1 Actinomycetales bacterium
CTCGCCGGCGCCCTCTCGGACCGCCTGGACCGGCGGCGGCTCGTCATCGTCGTCAACCTCGTGCGCGCGGGCGTGCTCGTGCTGCTCGCGACGGCGATCGTCACCGGGCACGTGTCGATCGGCATCGTGCTCGGCGCGCTGTTCCTGCTCGGCACCAGCGAGGTGTTCGCCGACAACACCGCCTCGACGCTCGTGCCCATGCTCGTGCGGCGCGACGACCTCGCCGTCGCGAACGCCCGCATCCAGGCCGGCTTCATCACGGTCAACCAGCTCGCCGGGCCGCCGATCGGGGCGGCGATGTTCGCGGCCGCGTCCGCCGTGCCGTTCGCGGCCGAGGCGGTGCTCGTCGTCGCGGGCGCCGTCCTGGTCTCGCGGCTGCGGCTGCCCCCGCACGGCCGGGATCGCGCGGAGGCGCACATCGGCCAGGACATCGCCGACGGCGTCCGGTTCGCCGTCCGGCACCCGGCCGTCCGCACGCTGATCCTGACGATCTTCACGTTCAACATCACGTTCGGCGCGGCGTGGTCCGTGCTCGTCCTCTACGCCACGCGCCGGCTCGGCATGGGCGAGGTGGGGTTCGGCCTGCTCACCACCGTCAGCGCCGCGGGCGGCCTCGTCGCCACGCTCGCCTACGGGTGGATCACGCGGCACGTCTCGATGGCGGACCTCATGCGGATCGGCCTCGTCATCGAGACGCTCACGCACGTCGCGCTCGCCCTGACCACCCAGCCGTGGGTCGCCCTCGTCATCATGTTCGTCTTCGGCGCGCACGCCTTCGTGTGGGGCACGACGTCGATCACGATCCGTCAGCGCGTCGTGCCCCTGCCGCTGCAGGGCCGGGTGAACTCGGTGAACGTCGTCGGCAGCTTCGGCGGGCTGGTGATCGGGTCGCTCATCGGCGGCAACGTCGCGCAGCACTGGGGCGTCACGGCGCCGTTCTGGTTCGCCGCCGCCGGGTCGGCCGTGTTCGTCGTCGCGATCTGGCGCCAGCTCCGGCACATCGCGCTCGCGGACGCCTCGCCCGTCGTCGACGAGCGCTGACCCGCCCTACACCGGCGTGGGGAGGCACGGCGGTCAGCGGCGCCGGCCGACCACCCAGGCCGTGAGCCCGAAGCCCGCCAGCGCCCAGGCGACGAGTACGAGGAACGGCCGGCCGACGTCGGCCACCACGCCCTCGGTCAGCCCCGCCCGGATGACCTGCGCCATCGGGGAGAAGGGCAGCACCTCGTGCACCGCGGCGAGCCAGCGGGGCAGGTTCGACGCCGGGTAGACGATCGGCGTGAACAGCAGCACGAGGAACACCGTCGCGTTGCTGATGAGGTTGATGACCAGCGGGTTCGCGACCGCGAGCGCCAGCCCGTACCCCACCGCGACGCACATGAGCACCGACAGCAGCACGGCCGGCACCAGCACGGGCGACAGGTGCAGCGCGACGTCGTACCGCCACGCGCCCACGGCGAGCGCCAGCACGGTCCCCGGCAGCGCCAGCGCCGCGTTGACGGCGAACGACGCCGCGACCCCCGCCGACCGCGGCACCGGGAACGACCAGATGACGTCGAACGTGCCGCTGAGGCGCTGCATCGCGACGTTCGCCGGCACGAGCACGAAGCCCATCGGCACGAGCGCGAGGGTGGGCACGCCGGTCGCGATGAGCAGCGCGGTCGTCGGGTCGACGTGCGGGTAGAAGAACCCGTACATGATCGACATGCCGACGCCCATCATCACCTGCACCACGAGGACGAGCGGCGCGTAGGGGCGGATGGTCGCCCACTCGAACCGGCCCATCGCGCCGAACGCGTGCAGCCAGTGCCGCGGCCCGCGCCGGAGGGGCACCACGCCGTCGCCCGCCACGATCCCGACGGCGTCGCGCCCGACGGCGTCCCGCTCCACGGCGTCCGTCCCGACGGCGTTCGTCCCGACGGTGCTCATGGCCGCCTCCTCAGGGCCGTCACGGCCGCCGCGCCCGCGGCGACGGCCCACGCGCCGACGACGGCGTACGCGCGCCCGACGTCGGCGGTCACCAGGTGGTTCGTGAGGGCGTCGCGCACCACCGTCGCCATGTGCGTCAGCGGCAGCCACTCGTTGACCCGCACGAGCCAGTCCGGCATCTGCTGCGCCGGGAAGATGATGGGCGAGAACCCGACCATGCCGAAGACGAGCACCTGGGTGACGAGCTGCGTCACCCGCGGGTCCGGCACCGCGTGCGCGAGCGCGTAGCCGAGCATCGTCCCGGCCAGCACGACGAGCGCGACCGCGGGCACGACGGCGGGGGAGACCTCCAGCGCGACGTCCGGGTAGCGCAGGCGGCCGGCCAGGAGCGTGACGAGCATCGGCGGCACGCCCGCGACGAGGGTGACCGTGTACCAGGCCGCGGCGGCCGCCGTCGTCGGGACGGGGAGGGACTGGAGGAAGTCGTACCCGCCGCTCGTGCGCTGGTCGGCGACGAGCTGCGGCCCGAGGAGCAGGCCGAGCAGGACGAGGTTGAACACCGGCGCGCCCGTGGTGGCGTAGGTCGCCGCGACCGGCGGCACCTCGTCGAAGAACAGCCCGATGCCGAGCACGAAGCCCACGCCGACCAGCACCTGCACCATCACGAGCAGCATCAGCCACATGCGCAGGCTCGCGAGGTGCCAGCGGACCATCGTCCGGTAGCCGGCCAGCCAGTATCCGGGCCCGCCGCGCAGGGCGACGCGCGGCGCGACGGCGGGCGGCGCGCCGCCCGGGAGGGTCGCCGTGGTCATCAGTCCTCCGGCTCGTCGGAGGTGTGCCCGGTGAGCCGCACGTACGCGTCCTCCAGGGTGGAGGCGGCGAGGGCGTACTCCTCGGCGGTGCCCGCGTCGACGAGGCCCTGCGCCCAGGCGATGCCCGCGGCGGTCTCGGCCTCGGCGATGGTGCCGACGAGGTTGTTCCCCACCCGGACCGGCGCGTGGTACCAGGGCGGCCCGTCCGGCGTCGGGACGCCGGGGCTGAGCACGACCTGCAGCCGCATCCGGCCGCGGTCCTCCGCCTTGAGCGAGGACGGGGTGCCCTCGGCGACGATGCGGCCGTCCATGACGACGGCGAGCCGGTCCACGGCCTTCTCGGCCTCGAGCACGTTGTGGGTGACGAGGAGGACGGCGCAGCCCGCCTCGCTCAGCGCGCGCACCTGCTGCCAGAGCAGGCGGCGCCGCAGCGGGTCGACGTCGTTCGTGGGCTCGTCGAGGATGACGAGCCGCCCGGGCACGACGGTCGCCATCGCGAAGCCGACGAGGCGGCGCACGCCGCCGGAGAGCCGGGCGCCCGTCGTGCTGCGCCACTCGCCGATGTCGAGCGCGTCGACGAGGGCGGCGGCGCGGGCGCGCACCGCGGCGGGCTGGCCGCCGCGGATCCGGCCGACGAGCTCGATGGCCTCGGTGGCGCGGAAGGAGTCGATGGGCATCTGCGCCTGCGGCAGGTAGGAGCAGAGCTGGCGGGCCACCTCGGGGTGCGCGACGAGGTCGTGCGGCCCGATGGCGAGGCTGCCGGACGTCGGCGCGAGCAGGCCGATGACCTGCTTGACGAGCGTGGACTTGCCCGCCCCGTTGGGCCCGAGGAGGCCGTACACCTCGCCCGGCTCGATGTGCAGGCTGATGCCGTCGTTCGCGCGCTTGCCGCCCTTGTAGACCTTGGTGACGTCGGTGGCGCGGAACGTCCAGTCCGCGGCGGGGCCGGCGTCGGGCGGCGCGGCGGTGGCGCTGGGCGAGGTGCTCGGGGGCACGGGTCCTCCCCGGGAGGTCGAGACGGTGGGGATCGCGGAACGGGTCGCGATCGAGGTCGAGATATATCGCGTGGCGCGCACACGTTATATCGCGTCTTGCCCGC
>JAAZAC010000315.1 GCA_012514545.1 Actinomycetales bacterium
AAGGCGGGACCGGCCTCGGTGACGCCGAGGTGGAGCGGCCAGTCACCTCGCTCGGCCAGCATCTCGTAGGCGCGGACCATCGTGACCACGTCATGGTGCTTCACCGAGATCTTGAAGTCGTGGAAGTCGTGCTCCTCGAAGAGCGACGCCTCCCACACCGCGGACTCCACGAGCGCCTCCGGCGTCGCCGAGCCGTACTTGGCGAGCAGCCGCGGGTCGAGCGAGCCCGCGTTGACCCCGATCCGCAGCGAGACCCCCGCGTCCGCCGCCGCGCGCGCGATCGCGCCGACCTGGTCGTCGAACTTGCGGATGTTGCCCGGGTTGACGCGCACCCCCGCGCACCCGGCGTCGATCGCG
The DNA here is from genome assembly GCA_012514545.1 of Actinomycetales bacterium. GTDB lineage: Bacteria > Actinomycetota > Actinomycetes > Actinomycetales > Cellulomonadaceae > Actinotalea. Next base: position 358 of record JAAZAC010000315.1, read on the forward strand.
GCGAACACGTACTTCGGCTGGAAGTGGATGTCGGCGATGACCGGGATCTGCGACTTCTTCGCGATGATCGGCAGCGCGTCGGCGTCGTCCTGGCTGGGGACGGCGACGCGGACGATGTCGCAGCCGGCCGCCGTGAGCTCGGCGATCTGCTGCAGCGTGGCGTTGATGTCGGTCGTGGGCGTCGTCGTCATCGACTGCACGCTGACCGGCGCGCCGCCGCCGACGAGGACCTTGCCGACCCGGATCTGCCTGGTGGGCCGCCGGGGGGCCAGCACGGGCGGGGGCGCGGCCGGCATGCCGAGGTTGATGGGGGTGCTCACCGGTCCAGTATCCCTCGCCCCGCGCGGGCGACCGTCCGGGGGCGGCCCGCCGCGCGGCTCCTTCACCGAACCTGCCCGACGCCGCCCGGTCGCCCGGCGCCGCCCGGTCGCCGGCGCAGTTCCGTCCGCCCGTCCCGTCCGCCCGTGCCGTCAGCCCGTCCCGTCAGCCCGTGACCGGAACGACGAGGTCGGCGATGACGAGGAACAGGCCGAGCCCGATGAGCACCGCGAACACGCCGTAGGCGAGCGGCATCATCCGCGCCATGTCCGCCGGCCGCGGCCGCGGCAGCCCGCGCAGCCGGGCCCACTGCCGCTTCGCGCCCTCCCAGAGCGCGCCCGCGACGTGCCCGCCGTCGAGCGGCAGCAGCGGGACGAGGTTGAACACGAAGAGCGCGATGTTGAGCGAGCCGACGAGGCTCACCATCGCCGCGACCCGGTCCGCCACGGTGAGCTCCGACACGCTCGCGACCTGCCCGGCGACCTGCGCCACGCCCACGAGCCCGACGACGCCCGCGGGGTCGCGCTCGCCGGCGCCCACGATCGCGCGGCCGATGTCGGCGACCTGCCACGGCAGCCGCACGATCGTCTGCACGGTCTGCCACACGAGCTCCCCGACGAGCGGGACCGCCTCCGCGACCGGCACGGGCCGGCGCCCCGTCGTCGGGCTGATGCCGACGTACCGGATCACCTCGGTGACGACCTCGCCGTCCTCCTCGACGACCCGGTTGTCCTCGCCGAACACGGGCCGCTCGGTCTCGACGGGGTTCACCAGGAGCGTGAGCCGCTCGCCGTCGCGCTCGACGACGAGCGGGATGCCCACGCCCTCGCTCCCCCGGACCGCCGCCTGGAAGTCGGACCACTCGGTGATCGGCCGGCCGTCGAACTCGACGAGCACGTCCCCCACCTCGACGCCGGCCTCGTCGGCGGGGCTCGGCGGGTCGTCGGCGGTGCACTCGCGGTCCTGCGGCTCGTCCGCGGGCAGCACGCACCGGCCCACCATGCCGACGGTGGTCGTCGCCTCCGCGACGCCGTGCGTGACGAGCACGCCGCCGAGCAGCAGCGCCCCCACGACGAGGTTGATGAGCGTCCCGCCCGCCATGACCACGAGCTTCTTCGGCGTGCTGAGCCGGTAGAACGCGCGGTGGTCCTCGCCGGGCGGGATCTCCTCGGCGCTCGCCCGGCGCGCCTCCGCGACCATCTGCCCGACGACGCCGCGCGGCTTCTCGTCCTCGGCCCCGACGGCGTGCGCCGGGGGCAGCATGCCGACGAGCCGCACGTACCCGCCGAGCGGGATCGCCTTGAGGCCGTACTCCGTCTCGCCGCGCGTGGTGGACCACAGCGTGGGCCCGAAGCCGACCATGTACCGCGGCACGCGCACCCCGAACCGCTTCGCGGGGATCATGTGCCCCAGCTCGTGCAGCCCGATGGAGACGAGCAGGCCGACGACGAGCACGGCGATCCCGACGACGGTCGCCATCGCACCTCCCACCTCCGGGCGCCGGCGCGCCCGCCGCGGACCATCATCCCCTGCCCGGGCGGGTGCTCCGGGACCTCGTGCCCGCGCGGTGGCCGCGTGGCGCCCGCGAGCCACCGAGCGGGCTGCCCCCGCGGATTGCGGAGCGGCCGCCCACGCGAGCAGGATCGCGTCATGAGCGCGCCGCTGGACGACCTCTCCCTGGCGATCATCGCGCAGCTGCAGGAGGACGGGCGGCGCCCGTACGCGGCCATCGGCAAGGCCGTCGGCCTCTCCGAGACCGCGGTCCGCCAGCGCGTCCAGCGCCTGGTGGAGACCGGCGTCGTGCAGATCGTCGCGGTGACCGACCCCCACCGGATGGGGCTCATCCGGCACGCGATGATCGGCATCCGCGCCGAGGGCGACCTCCAGCGGGTCGCCGACGCCCTCGCGGCGATGGACGAGGTCGTCTACGTCGTCATCACGGCCGGCACGTTCGACATCCTCGCCGAGGTGCTCTGCGCCGACGACGAGGAGCTCCTCGGCATCCTCAACGACCGCATCCGGACGCTGCCCGGCGTCGTCGGCACCGAGACGTTCGTGTACCTCAAGGTGCGCAAGCAGCTCTCGACGTACCGCCGGCCCTGACGGCTCAGCGCGCGCCGAGCACCTCGCGCGCGGCGGCCCGGGCCCACGCGTCGGCGGCGAGGACCGCGTCGAGGTCGAGGTCGGCCGCGGGCGTCCCGGCGTGCCGCGCGAGGACGCGCTCGACGGTCGCGACGACGTCGCCGAACCGGATCCGGCCCGCGAGGAAGGCGGCGACGCACTCCTCGTTCGCGGCGTTGTAGACGGCCGGGTGGGTCGCCGACGCCGCGACGGCCTCGCGCGCGAGCCGCACCGCCGGGAAGGTCTCCTCGTCGAGGGGCTCGAAGGTCCACGTCGCGGCGGACGTCCAGTCGCACGCCGGGGCGACGGCCGCCAGCCGCTCCGGCCAGGACAGGCCGAGCGCGATCGGCAGCCGCATGTCCGGCGGCGAGGCCTGCGCGACCGTCGAGCCGTCGACGAACTCGACCATCGAGTGCACGACCGACTGCGGGTGCACGACGACGGCGATGTCCTCGACCGGGACGTCGAAGAGCAGGTGGGCCTCGACCAGCTCGAGGGCCTTGTTGACGAGCGTCGCGGAGTTCACCGTGACGACCGGCCCCATCGACCACGTCGGGTGCGCGAGCGCCTCCTCGGGCGTCGCGTCCGCGATCTCGGCCGCCGCGCGCCCGCGGAAGGGGCCGCCGGACGCGGTGAGCACGAGCCGGCGGACGTCGGCGCGCCGCCCGGCCCGCAGGCACTGCCAGATCGCCGAGTGCTCGGAGTCGACGGGCACGACCTGGTCCTGCCGCCGCCGCGCCGCCGTCACGAGCGGCCCCCCGACGACGAGCGACTCCTTGTTCGCCAGCGCGAGCGTGCTGCCGGCGCCGAGCGCGGCGAGCGTGGGGCCGAGCCCGACGGCGCCCGTGATCCCGTTGAGCACGACGTCGGCCCCGGAGCCCGCGAGCGTCGTGGCGGCGTCGGGGCCGAGGAGGAGCTCGGGCTGGGGGCGGCCCGGCGCGAGGTCGGCGAACGCGGCCCGGACGGCGTCCGCGGCGCCCGCGTCGGCGAGCGCGACGACGGGCGTGCCCGTCGCCGCGGCCTGCTCGGCGACGAGCCGCGGGTCGGCGCCCCCCGCCGCCAGGCCGGCGACGGCGAACCTCCCGGGGTGCCGGGCCAGGACGTCGAGCGCCTGCGTGCCGACGGAGCCGGTCGAGCCGAGGACGACGACGCTGCGCGGCTTCACCCGGGCATTGTCCCGCACGCGGCCCCGGACGGCGGACAGGGCGGGATGCGGGGTGGCATGATCCGCGCCATGGTCAAGGAGTCGATGCTCGCCGCGGGCGAGCAGGTCGTGTTCCGCGCGCACTCACACTGGAAGAACATCTTCTGGCCGGTGGTGCTCACCCTGGTCGTGGGCGCGCTCGTCACGCTCGCCCTGCTCGAGTGGCTGCCGAGCCCGGAGGACCACGCCTGGCAGCGCTGGACCGTCGTGGTCGTCGCGGTGCTCGTCGTCGTCCCCTTCGGCCTCTGGCCGGTCGTGACCTGGCTCGCGTCGACGGACACGCTGACGACGCGCCGCCTCATCAGCCGCAGCGGCGTGTTCACCCGGCAGGGCCGCGACATCCCGATCGACCGCGTGCACTCGGTCAGCTACCGGCGCTCGCTCCTGGACCGGATGCTCGGCTCGGGCACGCTCGTCGTGCAGACCGCGGGCGACGACAGCGACGTCGAGCTGCACGACGTCGCGCGGATCGAGAAGCGCATGCTCCAGATGCAGGAGCTCATCCTCGACGCGGAGATCCCCGCCGAGGGCGAGGCCTGACGCTCACTCGACCCCGAGGAGCACCTCCACGGCGCGGTCGAAGAACGCGTCGACCGGGCCCTCCGCGTACGCGGCGTGCCCGCTCGCGCGCCGGAACGTGGCGGAGCGGATCTCGTCCGACGTCAGCGGCGCGCCGCGGTCGAAGTAGTCGATGAGCCGGCGGCACAGCGCGTCGACGTCCTCGGGGGCGTACCCCTGCTCGCCGCGGTGGGCGGGCGCGAACCGCTTGCCGTCGGGCCGACGCAGGCGCTCGTAGAGCGTGCGTGCCCGCGAGGCCACGTGCTCCATCCACGCCTGCTGCCCGTGCGCGGCCACGAACTCGGCGCGCTCCCGGGCGGCGAAGGCCCGCTCGAGCCGGTCGAGCGCGGCGTCGACGCTCGCCGGCACGTAGCCGCCGCGCACCAGGTCGAAGGCGACCCGCCGCACGTCCTCGCCGGTCACCGGCTCCACCCTGTCCCCCTCGTACGCCCGGCGGGCGTGCTGGAAGAAGGTGTCGACCTGGTCCGGGTCGTAGCCCGTCCGCAGCGCGCCGACCGTGCGGAACATCCTGCTCTTCGTCATCTCTCCTCCGCGGCGAGCTGCCCGCAGGCGCCGTCGATGTCGCTCCCGCGCGTGTCACGCACGGTGGTCGGGATCCCCGCCCCGCGCAGCTCCGCGACGAACCGCGCGGCGACCGCCGGGTCGCTCGCGGTCCACCGCGAGCCCGGCGTCGGGTTGAGCGGGATGGGGTTGACGTGCACCCAGCCGCGCCCGCGCTCCGCCAGCTTCTCGGCGAGCAGCCGGGCGCGCCAGGCGTGGTCGTTGACGTCGCGGATGAGCGCGTACTCGATGCTCACGCGGCGCCCGGTCGTCGCGGCGTAGCGGTGCGCCGCGTCGAGCGCCTCGTCCACGCTCCAGCGCGTCGTGATCGGCACGAGCTCGCGCCGCAGCTCGTCGTCGGGCGCGTGCAGCGAGAGGGCGAGCGTCACGGGCAGCCCCTCGGCCGCGAGCCGGTCGATCGCCGGCACCAGGCCCACCGTGGACACGGTGACCCCGCGCGCGCTCATCCCGAAGCCGTCCGGCACCGGCGCGACCAGCCGCCGCACGGCGTCGAGCACTGCGCGGTAGTTCGCGAGCGGCTCGCCCATCCCCATGAAGACGACGTTCGACAGGCGGCCCGGGCCGCCGGCGACCTCGCCGTCGCGCAGCGCGCGCGCCGCCACGCGCACCTGGTCGACGATCTCCGCCGCCGAGAGGTTGCGCGTGAGGCCGAGCTGGCCGGTCGCGCAGAACGGGCACGCCATGCCGCAGCCCGCCTGGCTGGACACGCACAGGGTCGCCCGGTCCGGGTAGCGCATGAGCACCGACTCGATCCGCACGCCGTCGTGCAGGGCCCACAGCGTCTTGACGGTCGTGCCGGCGTCGGCGGTCACGGTCCGCACGGGCGTGAGCAGCGGCGGCAGGAGCGCGGCGGCGAGGGAGTCGCGCAGGCGCAGCGGCAGGTCCGTCATCTCCGCCGGGTCGGCGGTCAGGTGCCCGAAGTAGTGGGTGCCGAGCTGGCGGGCGCGGTACGCGGGCTCGCCCGCGGCGACCACGGCCTCGGCCCGCGCCTCGGGCGCCAGGTCGGCGAGGTGGCGCGGGGGCTTGCCGCGCCGTGGTGCCGGCACGAGCGTCAGCGTCGGCGGTGCCGCCCCGACCCGTCCCGTCATGCCGCCGGCACCAGGGCGAGCAGGACGAGGTGCACGAGCGGGGCCGTGAGCAGCATCGCGTCGATCCGGTCGAGCACCCCACCGTGGCCGGGCAGCAGCGTGCCCATGTCCTTGAGCGAGAGGTCGCGCTTGAGCATCGACTCCGCGAGGTCGCCGAGCGTGGCCGTGAGGACCGACGCGGCCCCGAGCGCGACGCCCACGAGCGGCGGCGCGTCGAAGACCCACACCATGCCCGCCGCGCCCACCGCGCACGCCAGCAGGAGCGACCCGCCGAGGCCCTCCCACGTCTTCTTCGGGCTCACCGACGGCGCGAGCGGGTGCCGCCCGGCGAGCACGCCCATCGCGTAGCCGCCCGTGTCGCTCGCCACGACGAGCAGGATGAACAGCCCCACCCGCTGGGCGCCGTCGGGCGCGGCGAGCATGAGCAGCACGAACCCGGCCATGAACGGGATGTAGGCGGCGGCGAACGTCGCCGCGGCGGCGTCGCGCAGCGCCTGGGCCCCGCCGCCGTCGAGGACCCGCCACACGACCGAGCCGCCCACCGTGAGGAGGAACGCGACGAGGAGCGCCTCCGGGCCCGAGGTGTAGGCCGACACGAGCATGCCGACCATGCCGACGACGAGCGGCAGCAGCGGGATGTGGATGCCCCGCCGCGTGAGCGCCTGGCCGAGCTCCCACAGCGCGGCGGTGCACGCCACCACCGCGAAGACCGCGAACGCCTCCTTGCGGAACCACAGCGACGCGCCGACCACCGCGAGGAGGCCGAGGCCCACCGCCACCGCGACGGGCAGGTCGCGGCCGGCCCGCGACGAGGTCGCGGGCCGGGGCGGGTCGGCGGTCACGGGGCTGCTCATCAGACCTCGAGGAGCTCGCTCTCCTTGCCGGCGAGCAGGTGGTCGACCGCCTCGATGTGGCGCTTGGTGATCTGCTCGAGCTCCTTCTCGGCGCGGACCACCTCGTCCTCGCCGGCCTCGCCGTCGCGCACGATCCGGTCGAGCTCGTCCTTCGCGTGCCGGCGCACGTTGCGGATTGCGACGCGGGCCTCCTCGGCCTTGTGCCGGGCGAGCTTGACGTAGTCGCGGCGGCGCTCCTCGGTGAGCTGCGGGAGCACCACGCGGATGACCTTGCCGTCGTCGGTGGGGTTGACG
>JAAZAC010000006.1 GCA_012514545.1 Actinomycetales bacterium
GAGCCCTGATGGCGCGGGGCTGGCCGGCGGTCCTGCGCGAGGACGACGTCGTCCTGCGGCCGCTGCGCCGGGCCGACGGGCCGGCCTGGCTCGCCCTGCGCGCGCGGAACGAGGCGTGGCTGCGGCCCTGGGAGGCGACGTCCCCGGAGCCGCCGCGCGGGCCGGCGCCCACCTTCGGCGCGTACGTGCGCAACCTGCGCCGCCTCGCCCGCCAGGGGCAGTGCCTTCCGTTCGCGATCGAGTACCGGGGCGAGCTCGTCGGCCAGCTCACGGTCGCCACGATCGTGCGCGGCTCCCTGTGCTCGGCGAGCGTCGGGTACTGGGTGAGCGAGCACGTCGCGGGGCGCGGCATCGCGCCGACCGCCGTCGCGCTCGCCGTCGACCACTGCCTCGGCCCGGTCGGCCTGCACCGGGTGGAGGTCGCCATCCGGCCGGAGAACGCGGCGAGCCTGCGCGTCGTCGCCAAGCTCGGGCTCCGCGAGGAGGGCCTGCGCGAGCGGTACCTGCACATCCAGGGCGAGTGGCGCGACCACCGCACGTTCGCGGTCACCGCGGAGGAGGTCCCGGACGGGCTCGTCGCCCGCTGGCGGGCCGCCCGGGCCGCCGGTGCGCCGCCGCCGGCGCCCGGGCGCGCATCGGGCAAGACACGCCGCACGCGGTCCACCGACCCGCCCGCGCCGCCACCTACCGTCGTGACGTGAGCCAGACCGCCGGCCTCCTCCTGGTGGCCATGGCGGCCCTGTGGATCGCATACCTGGTGCCGCACCGGCTGCGGTACCGCCAACAGCTCGCGGAGAGCCGGACCGACGACAGGTTCTCCGAGCGGCTGCGGGTGGTGCGGGTCGCCGCGGGACCGGGCGCACGGCCCGAGCGGCAGGACGCCGCTTCGGGAGGGCGGGTGCTCCTGCACCCGCCGCGACGAGGAGGTGGCGCAGTGGACCGGCCGCACCGGCCAGCCGACAGGCTCCTGGCCGACGCCGTACGACGGACCGCGGCGGAGCGCGCCGCCCGCGCGGCCTACCTCGCCCGCCGGCGCGCCGCGGCCCGGCGCCGCGCCGTCCTCGCCGGCCTGCTCCTCGTGGCGACGGCGGCCGGCTGGGTCGCCGTCGCGGGCGGGGCGCTGCTCGCCGCCGGGGTCGCGCCGTCCGTCCTGCTCGCGTCCGTGCTCGTCCTCGGCCGCCGCGCCGTGATCGCGGGTCGGCGGGCCGACGCCGCGTGGGCGGCGGGGGCGCCGCAGCGGGCGGCGACGCCGCGCTCCACCCGCGAGCCCACCGCCGTCGGGCACGCCCGGCGGCCCTCGGACGCGACCACGGAGGTCCTCGCCCGGGTCGCGGCCGAGCTGGAGGAGGTGCCCGTCCCGCCCGTCGGGGAGGCCGTCGACGAGACCGACGAGACAGCCGACGCCGCCGACGACGGGCCGACCTGGGAGCCCGTCCCCGTGCCGCGGCCCGCGTACGCGCTCAAGCCGGCCGTGCGGCGGCCGGAGCCCGCGCCCCTCGTGCTCGACGAGCGGCCCGTCGCCGAGACGGCCGCGGACGCCGACGCCGGGGCCCCGGCCGAGCCCGCCGCGGCGGCGTTCGACCTCGACGCGGTGCTCGCCCGGCGCCGCGCCGCGGGGGCCTGAGCGGACCGTCCGCGAGTCCCGGCCGGCACCGCGTCGCGGTTCGGAGCACCCGCCGCGCTGGTGCTACCCTGGTTCCCGCTTCACGGGGCTGTGGCGCAGTTGGTAGCGCGTCTCGTTCGCAATGAGAAGGTCAGGGGTTCGAATCCCCTCAGCTCCACCAGGGCCACGTCCCGCGACCGGGTGTCGCGGGACGTCGTCGTTTCCGGGCACCCGCGCGGACCGGCGGCTCGCTAGCCTGGCGCCGAGCAGGGGGCTCGGCTGGAGGGCGGGTTCGTGGCTGGTGTCCCCATCCTCCCCGCACCGGTGCGGGGGGAGCGGCGCGCAGGGCGCCCCTTCCTCGTGGACGCCACGACGCGGGTCGTCGTCGCCGAGGAGCCCGAGGCCGTCTGCGCGGCGGTGCTGCTCGCCCACCGGATCGGGCGGGCCGCGGGCGGTCCCGTCCCCGTCGGGCACCGGGACGACGGCGAGCCCGGGGCCGTCGTCCTGCGCCTCGCCGAGCCGGGCGGCCTCCCCCTGCCGCCCGGGCTCGCCCCGGACCTCGCCGCCGAGGCCTACCGGGTCGAGGTCGACCACGCGCGCGTCGTCGTGACGGCCGCCGAGCCGGTCGGCCTCCTGCGGGGGCTGGCCGCGCTCGACCAGGTCGCCGTGCCCGTGCAGGGCGGCCTCGCGGTGCCGTCCTGCGCGGTGCTCGACCACCCGCGGTTCGCGTGGCGCGGGCTGTGCCTCGACGTCGCGCGGCACTGGTTCGCGCCCGAGACGCTGCGCGACGTCGTCCTGCTCCTCGCCTCGCTGCGGATGAACACCCTGCACCTGCACCTCACCGACGACCAGGGCTGGCGCATCGAGACGCCCTCGCGGCCGCGGCTCACCGAGGTCGCCGCGGCGACCTCCGTCGGCGGCGACCCGGGCGGCTTCCTGTCCCGCCCGGAGTACGCGGCGCTCGTCGTGTTCGCCGCCGCGCACGGCGTGACGGTCGTGCCCGAGATCGACGTGCCCGGGCACGTCAACGCCGCGCTGCACGCCTACGGCAGCCTCACGCCGTCGGGCGAGCCCCGGCCGCCCTACACGGGCGTCGGCGTCGGCTTCTCCCGGCTGCACGCCGAGGTCGCCGACACGCTGCCCTTCCTCACCGACGTCCTCGGCGACGTCGCGGCGGTGACCCCGGGGCCCTACGTGCACATCGGCGGCGACGAGGCGCTGACCATGCACGCGGCCGAGTACGACCAGCTCGTCGGGCACGCGGCCGGCGTCGTCGTCGGGGCCGGCAAGACCGTCGTCGCGTGGCAGGAGGCCGCGCGCGCCCGCCTGCCGGCCGGGTCGATCGTGCAGTACTGGGACGAGCAGACGGCGCCCGACGCCGTGCTGGCGGCGGTCCGCGACGGCGCCCGGGTGCTGCTCTCCCCGGCGGGGCGCGCGTACCTCGACACGCGGTACGACCGCGAGTGCCCCGTGGGCAGCGAGTGGTCCGGCCGGATCGGGCTGCGCGCCTGCTACGAGTGGGAGCCCGCCGACGTTCTCGCGCTGCCCGACGAGGACGTCGTCGGGGTCGAGGCGGCCATCTGGACGGAGACCGTGGCCACGCCGCGCGACCTGTTCTGGCTGCTGCTCCCGCGGCTCGCCGCGATCGCCGAGGTCGCGTGGTCCGCGCCGGAGCGGCGGGGATGGCCCGACTTCGAGCGGCGGCTGCGCGGCCTCACCGCGCGCTGGGACCTCGCCGGCGTGCCCTGGTACCGGCCCGGCCTCGAGACCTGAGGCCTACACCCAGCTGGGCAGCCACTGGCGCAGCTGCCACTGCCGGAAGGGGATCGTCTCCGCCGTCCACACGGGCAGGAAGAACACCGTCGCCGCGACGACGAGCACGCCCGCGGTGACGAGGCCCGTCACCACCCACCGTCGGCGCACCTCGTCGTCGCGCGACCAGTGCCACAGCGCGCCCGCCGCCCAGGCGAGGACGAGGGCGACGAACGGCAGGAGGGCCACCGCGTAGAACGTGAAGATCGAGCGGTCCGGGTACGCCAGCCACGGCAGCCAGCCCGCCGCGATCGCGACGACCGGGGCGAGCGGCGTCGTCGTGCGCCGGCGCAGCAGCAGCCAGACGGCGGCGACGAGCGCGGCCACGCCGAACCACCAGATGAACGGGTTGCCGAGCGACGTGATCGCCTGGCTGCAGCGCTCGGCGCCGCACAGCTGCTCGGGCGGCTCGGGCGACTGGTAGTAGAACGAGGTCGGCCGCAGCTGCAGGAGCCAGCCCAGGGGGTTCGACCGGTAGTTGTGCTCGGCGGTGAGCGTCGTGTGGAAGTGCCACATCTGGCCGTGGTAGTGCCACCACGACGCGATGGCGTCCGTGAACGCCGTGCCGCCGGGGCGCCCGGCGGCCCACCCGCGGCCGTACGAGCCGGGCGTGGCGAACCACGACGCCCACGACGCGGCGTACACGGCCGCCGCCACGCCGACGAGCGAGGCGAACGCGGCGGGCGCGTCGCGCAGCAGGGCGCCCTGCCACCAGCGCCGGAGGCCCGCCCGGTACCGTGCCGCCGCGTCCCAGCCCACCGAGAGGAGGCCGAACGCGGCGAGGAACCACAGCGCCGACCACTTGGTGCCGACGGCGAGGCCGAGCAGGACGCCCGCCCAGAGGCGCCACGGCCGCCGGCCGAGTCCCGGGCCCAGGCCGCCGCCGACGTCGGGGGCCGGGGCGGCGTCGGGGGCCGGGGCGGGGTCGGCGTCGGGCTCCGCTCGGGTGCCGGGTGGTCGCAGGCGCGCGGCGAGGGTCGCGGCCGCCTGGTCCCGGTCGACGAGGAGCGCCGCGAAGCCCGCGACGACGAGCATCGCCATGATCCCGTCGAGCAGCGCGGTGCGGGACATCGTGATGCCGAGCCCGTCGAGCGCCACGAGCAGCCCGGCGAGCGCGCCCAGCGCCGTCGAGCGCAGGAGGCGCCGGCCCGCGCGCACGACGAGCAGCACCATGAGCACGCCCGCGAGCGCCGTCCCGATCCGCCAGCCGACGCGGTCGTCCGCACCCAGGAGCCGCATGCCGAGCCCGATCACCCACTTGCCGACCTGGGGGTGCACGACGAACGCCGGCTTCTCCAGGAACGAGTAGGTGAACCCGGCCTCGAAGTCGGGGTTGGGCTCCTCCGGCCACTGCGCCTCGTAGCCGAGCGTGACGAGCGTCCAGCCGTCCTTGACGTAGTACGTCTCGTCGAAGACCAGCGGGAACGGCCGGTGCAGGTTCGGCAGCCGCAGGGCCGCCGCGACAGCGGTCACCGCCAGCGTCACCGGCCAGCCGTTCGCCCGCTCGAGCCACGCGAGCGGGCGCCGGGGGGCCGCCGGCGCCGGGGGGCTCGGCGTCGCGGCGGTGGTCACGCGGGTCATCGTAGGGCCGGGGCGGGCCCCGCCGAGGGCTAGCCTGGCGCGCATGAGCTCCGGGCGCGTCGTGCTGGCGGCCACGCCCATCGGCAACGTCGCGGACGCGTCGCCCCGGCTCGTCGCGGCGCTCGCGGAGGCCGACGTCGTCGCCGCCGAGGACACCCGGCGCCTGCTCGCGCTCGCGCGGCGGCTGGGGGTGAGCCCGCGCCGCGTCGTGAGCCACCACGAGCACAACGAGGCCGAGCGCGTCGAGGAGCTGCTCGCCGTCGTCCGCGACGGCGGGACCGTGCTCGTCGTGTCCGACGCCGGGATGCCGGCGGTCTCCGACCCGGGCTTCGCGCTCGTGCGGGCGGCGGCGGCCGAGGGGCTGACGGTCACGGTCGTGCCCGGGCCGAGCGCCGTGCTGGCCGCGCTCGCCGTGTCGGGGCTGCCCACCGACCGGTTCACGTTCGAGGGCTTCCTGCCGCGCCGGGCGGGGGAGCGGGCCCGGGCGGTCGCCGCGCTCGCGGGCGAGCGGCGGACCATGGTCTTCTTCGAGGCGCCGCACCGCCTCGCGCCGGCCCTCGCCGCGCTCGCGGAGGGCCTCGGCGCCGACCGGCCGGCCGCCGTCTGCCGCGAGCTGACGAAGACCTACGAGGAGGTCCGGCGCGGCACCCTCGGCGAGCTCGCGGCCTGGGCGGCGGACGGGCACGTGCGGGGGGAGGTCGCCGTCGTCGTCGGCGGGGCGCCCGACCAGGGACCGCCCGCGGTGGACGACCTCGTCGCCGAGGTGCTGGCCCGCGCGGACGCGGGCGAGCGCCTCAAGGACGCGGCGGCCGCCGTCGCGGCGGCGACCGGCGCGGCCAAGCGCGCGCTGTACGAGGCCGCGCTCGCCCGCCGGCGCGGCTGACTCAGGCGGCCTCGGCGGAGGGGACGAGCTCGACGCCCGCGGCGGCCATCTCCTCGCGCGCGGCCGCCCCGAGCTCGGGCGAGACCGGCACGGTGAGGTCGGTGAGCACGCGCGTGCGCAGTCCCATCCCGAGCGCGTCGAGGGCCGTGGCCCGCACGCAGTGCGACTCGGCGATGCCGACGACGTCGACGTCGGTGATGCCCGCCTCGCGCAGGATCGTGGCGAGGTCACGGCCCGCCTCGTCGGTGCCCTCGAAGCCCGAGTAGGCGGCCTGGTAGGCGCCCTTGCGGACGCTCGCGTCGGGCCGCAGGTCGGCGAGGGCCGGGTGCAGCTCGGCCTCGGGCGTGCCCGCGACGCCGTGCGGCGGCCACGTGTCCACGTAGTCCGGGGTGTCGCTGAAGTGCGGCCCCGGGTCGATGTGCCAGTCCTGCGTGGTCGCGACGAGCGCGTACGCGTCGCGGCGCTCGGCGGCGAACCGGGCGATCGCCTCGGCGACGGCGTTCCCGCCCGCCACCGGGAGCGCGCCGCCCTCGCAGAAGGTGGGCTGCACGTCGACGACGAGCAGGGCCCTGCGGCGGTCGGTGGTCGGCGAGGTGTCCATGCCACGAGGGTATGTCGGTTCGCGCGACATGGGGCGAGACGACCGATTGCGCCCCCGGCCGGGCCGGGCGAGGGTGTGTCGCATGATCGCGAGGGGGACCCGCGCGGCGGTGGCGGCCGCCGTCGGGCTCGGCCTGCTCGCCGGGTGCGCCGGGCCCGGTCCTGCGCCGACGCCGACCGTGGTCACCGCGCGGCCCGAGCCCGAGGCGACCCGCGGCGCGCCGCCGACCCCGAGCCCGAGCCCGACGCCGCCCGGCGGCCGGGCGCCCGACCTGCCCGCGGCGACGGCGACGCCGACGGCCGTGCTCACCGGCCTGCACGCGCCGTGGGGCCTGGCGTTCCTGCCCTCCGGCGCGGTGCTCCTCACGCTGCGCGACCGCGCCGCCGTCGTGCTCTACGACGACACGGGCGCCCGCGTCCTGACCGGGCCCGGCGCGGAGGCGCTCGCCGAGGGCACCCGCACCGGCGGCGAGGGCGGCCTGCTCGGCGTCGCGGTCGCGCCGACGTTCGACACCGACCACCTCGTCTACCTGTACCGGACCACCCGCCGGGGCAACGAGGTCGTGCGCGCGCCGCTCGACCCGGTCGCCGGCACGCTCGGGCCGCTCGAGCCGCTGCTCACCGGCATCCCGGCGGCCGGCTACCACAACGGCGGGCGGCTGGCGTTCGGCCCGGACGGGATGCTCTACGTGACGACCGGCGACGCCGGGGACCGGCCGACGTCGCAGGACCCGGGCTCGCTCGGCGGCAAGATCCTGCGCCTGGCGCCCGACGGCGCGCCCGCCCCCGGCAACCCGGTCGAGGGCAGCCCGGTGTGGAGCCTCGGCCACCGCAACGTGCAGGGCATCGGCTGGACCGCGGACGGGCGGATGATCGCCAGCGAGTTCGGCCAGGACACGTGGGACGAGCTCAACGTCATCACGCCCGGCGGCAACTACGGCTGGCCCCTGGTCGAGGGCACGGGCGGCGGCGGCCGGTACGTCGAGCCGGTCGCGACGTGGGCCACCGACGACGCCTCGCCGAGCGGGATCGCGGTGGGCGAGGCCGTCTACGTCGCGGCCCTGCGCGGCCGGCGGCTGTGGGTGGTGCCGCTCACCGCGGACGGCGTCGGCACGCCGCGCGCCGTCCTCGTGGGCGAGCTGGGCCGCCTGCGCGCGGCGGCGATCGGGCCCGACGGCGCCCTGTGGCTGCTCACGAACAACACCGACGGGCGCGGCGACCCGCGCGAGGGCGACGACCGCCTCGTGCGCCTCCTGCCGCCCTGACCGGGGCCGACGCCGGGCGCTCACTAGGATCGGTGCCCATGGCCCACATCCTCTCGGCGGTCGCCTGGCCCTACGCCAACGGCCCCCGCCACATCGGTCACGTCGCCGGGTTCGGCGTCCCCTCCGACGTCTTCAGCCGGTACATGCGGATGGCGGGCCACGACGTGCTCATGGTGTCGGGCACCGACGAGCACGGCACGCCGATCCTCGTCCAGGCGGACAAGGAGGGGGTGTCCGCGAAGGAGCTCGCGGACAAGAACAACGCGGTCATCGTCCAGGACCTGCTGGACCTCGGCCTGTCCTACGACCTGTTCACCCGGACGACGACGGGCAACCACTACCGCACCGTCCAGGAGC
>JAAZAC010000316.1 GCA_012514545.1 Actinomycetales bacterium
CCTGGAGCGCCTCGGCGGCCAGCGCGCGGAACTGCTCCCGCAGCCGGTCCTGGTCCGCCTGCGCGGCCGCGACCCGCTCGTCCGCCACCCGCCGCTCCGCGTCGAGGCGCGCCGCCGCCTCGGCGGCGCGGACCTCCGCCCGCCGCACGCGCTCGGCCGCCCGGACCATGCCGAGCACCCACCCCCCGACGACGCCCACGGCCAGCGCGACCAGCCCGATGACGATCTCCATGCGGCCAGGCTGTCAGCGCCCACCGACACGACGCCGCCCCGAGCGGCGCGTCGCCCCAGGTCAGCACGCCCGCGCGCCCATCCGAGCCATGCGCCCTCGCGCACCTACCCGCACCACGCCAACCCCGGCAACGTGCCACGCGCGCGCTTACCCGGGCCGCGCGTTGGCGACAGCGCCCTGCCGTACGCCCGGCCGCGCGCCTTGTCGCGCGCCTTGTCGCGCGCCGCCCTGTCGCGCGCCCGGGCCTGCCCCCGGCCGCGGCGGCGGGGGCGCCGAGCCTCCCGTCCGCGGCGGCGGTCCGTACACAGGGCGTCGCTCGCCGGATGACGGCCCGTCCATCGGTCGTCGCTCCCCGGGTGACGGCC
This sequence comes from Actinomycetales bacterium, assembly GCA_012514545.1. Classification (GTDB taxonomy): domain Bacteria; phylum Actinomycetota; class Actinomycetes; order Actinomycetales; family Cellulomonadaceae; genus Actinotalea. Next base: position 598 of record JAAZAC010000316.1, read on the forward strand.
CGTCCATCGGTCGTCGCTCCCCGGGCGGGCGGGGCGGGCCGGAACGGCCGGCTCCCGTCAGGTCGACGGCCCCGTGACCGGGTACCCAGCGCCGCACCGCCGTCCCGAGCGGCTCGCCTGCCGCGTCGGCCGGCCGACCGTCGGCGAGCACGCGCCCCTCGGGCGTCGCGACGACGTACCGCACCGCGCTCTCGCCCGCCCGCGCGCCCGCGGGCAGCAGGTACCGCGTGACCACGAGGTCGCGGCGGTGCAGCTCGTGGTGGTGGAAGGAGCAGGCCAGCGCCCCGTCGAGCACAGAGGTCGGGCCGTCGTCGCGGTCCCACCAGGCGAGGTGGTGGACCTCGCACCAGCGGGTCGGCGCGCCGCACCCGGGCCAGAAGCACCCGCCGTCGCGCACCGTGATCCCGCGGCGCTGCGCGGGCGTGTGCAGCCGGACGGCGCGCCCGAGGTCGAGCGGCTGGCCCTGCGCGTCCACGACCACGCGCGTGAGCTCGCAGTCGCACAGCAGCCGCGCGGTCTCGCTCGGCGGGAGCGCGGCGTCGTCGTCGATCGTCGCGGGCGCCACCGCGCCTCCGGCGTCCCCGCTCCGCGCGACGTCCCCACCCCGAGCGGTCCGACGCAGCGCGGCCCACGTCTCCTCGCGCAGCACCATGGTCACGGAGGCCCGCGGACCCACGGGCACGCCGCCGGAGGAGGTCATGGCGAGCGCCGCCCCGGCCAGCGTCTCGAGCGCGTCGGCGCGCCGCTGCTCGGGGGAGCGCTCGTCGTCGGGCGCGGGCTTCCCGGCGACCGCCTCCAGGGCGAGCCGCAGCCGGTGCCCCGCCACGGAGTCGAGCAGGCCCGACACCCGCGTGCCCGTCGGCGTCTCCGCGAGGTTGAGGAACCGCGCGGCCCGCTGCGCCTGGTGGCCGCGTTCCAGCGCGGACCGGTCGAGCGCCGCCGCCCACCGGGCGACCGCCCGCGCGAACCTTCCCGCGTCCACGCGCGTCGCGACCTGCAGCAGCTCGGCCTGGCCCTCGGGGGAGGCGAGCGCCCGACGCACCGGCTCCGACGCCGTCGCCGCCGTGCGCGCCACGACGTCCACGTGCTCGACGGTCACCCGGCCGGACTCGACCGCTTCGCGCACCGACGGCATCGACGTCAGCACCTCGCCGCGCCGCACCTCGGTCGCCGCGGCGCGCATCCCGGCCCGGGAGGTCCGCGCCCGCCACGCCTCGAAGGTCGGGTCGCCCTTGGCGCGCCAGACACCGCTCTCGCGCTGGGCGGCCAGGAGGTCGGCCCGCGCGGTCGCCAGGACCCCGCCGACGGCGTCGAGCGCCCGTAGCAACGCGGCGCGTTCGTCGGCGGCCAGGTCCGCGGCCCGGGCGGCGACCCGGGCGACGGCGCGCGCGGCCTCCTCGAGCCCGCGCCCCGCCTCGTTCACCGCCATGCCTCGAGGATAGGGCATCTCGTCGAACATGTGTACGAATCGGGCGAACTTCCCGTACGCCGTCGGCGAAACCGTCCCAGGCTGCGGCGGCCGGTGGCGGCGACCGCGACGACCGCACCGCGGCGCCCCCGTCCGTCGGGCACCGATCCCCTCGCCGATTCCCGACGGCGGCGCCCCCGTCCGTCGGGCACCGATCCCCTCGCCGACTCCCGACGGCGGCGCCCCCGTCCGCCGGGCACCGATCCTCCCGCCGACTCCCGACGGCGGCCCGCCCGCACCGACGTAGACTCTCCGCCCGTGGCTCTCACCATCGGGATCGTCGGCCTGCCGAACGTCGGGAAGTCGACCCTCTTCAACGCCCTGACCCGCAACCAGGTCCTGGCGGCCAACTACCCGTTCGCCACGATCGAGCCCAACCTCGGCGTCGTCCCGCTCCCGGATCCGCGCCTCGAGGTCCTCGCCCGGCTCTTCGAGTCCGAGCGCATCGTCCCGGCGACCGTCTCCTTCGTCGACATCGCCGGCATCGTCCGCGGCGCGTCCGAGGGGGAGGGGCTGGGGAACAAGTTCCTCGCCAACATCCGCGAGGCCGACGCGATCTGCCAGGTCGTCCGCGCCTTCTCCGACGACGACGTCGTCCACGTCACCGGCCGCGTCGACCCCGCCGACGACATCGAGACCGTCAACACCGAGCTGATCCTCGCCGACCTGCAGACCCTCGAG
>JAAZAC010000317.1 GCA_012514545.1 Actinomycetales bacterium
GCCCGGGTCACTCGCCGCGGACGGCCGCGAGGATCTCGTGCAGCGCGCCGGTGAGCGTGCGGACGCGGTGGACGTTGGCGGCGACCGGGAGGTCGGGCGCCTGGGCGCCGTGGTGGACGAAGATCGGCAGGCCGGACCGGGCACCCATGGCGGCCCGCACGACGGACGCGACGCGCGCGCCGGCCGCGCCCTCGGCCACCTCGACGAGCAGGGCCGCGGGCGCGGCCCGCTCGATCGCCCCGGCGACCACGGCCGGCGTCGTCGACGAGAGCACGCGGGCGCGCACGCGCTCGGCCTGCAGCGCGGTCGCCATGACGTGGGCGCGCAGGTCCGGGCCGTCCGCGGTGGGCACGACGATGACGGTGGGCGCCGGGCGCTCGCCCTCGAGGTGCGCGGCGGCGACCGCGGCCCGGCTGCGCAGCTCGGCGAAGGCGGCCGCGGTGAGCGCGGGCACCACGCTCTCCCCCGGGCGCTCGAGCGCGGGCCGCTCGGCGAGCACCCGCAGCGTCGGCTCGACGAGGTCGGTCCACCACGCGAGCACGTCGCGCGGCGCGACCCGGGTGAGCATCCAGCGCACCGCCGCGTTGTCGAACTGGCCGGCCGCGGCGCCGAGGGCCGTCGGGTCGGCCGCCATCGGCACGGCGTCGGAGTAGGCGTCCATGACCTCGGCGGTCGTGGGGACGTGCACCTCGGCGGTCGGCGCGTCCGAGGCGGCGAGCGCGGCGCGCGCGGCCTCCGACGGCGCGACGCCCTCGAGCGTGAGGCGGCGCATGACGAGGAGGCGGGCGACGTCCTGCGCCGAGTACCGGCGGTGGGACCCCGCGAGGTGCTCGGACGGGCCGAGCCCGTACCGGCGGTCCCACGTGCGCAGGGTCGCGGGGGCGACGCCGAGGCGCCGGGCCACCGCCGCGACGGTCAGCGAGGGCCCCTGGGGGCGACCGCCGGCGTCGCCACTCGTGGACATGACGCGATTGTGCACAGCCAATGGCGCGTTCCGCCACCAAGCGGCCGCGCGTCGTCGTCGGCGTCCGCACAGGTCAGCCGGTCTTACCCGGGCAGGCCAACCGGGCAGACCACGCAAGTGCGGTCACGGATCGGTAGCGAAGAAGTTTGACCAAGGGGGTTGACCAACTTCTGGCGCGGTTCTAGGTTGGGGTGATCGCCGGCGAGCCCGCCTGCTGAGTCACCCCAGAAGGAGCGACCCGTGACGGAGATCTCGCGACTGCCCGGCCCTGTGATGGACCTGTGGGAGTGGCAGTACGAGGGCAAGTGCCGAGAGGCCGACCCGACGCTGTTCTTCCACCCCGAGGGCGAGCGGGGCGCGGCCCGTCGGCGGCGCGCCGAGGCGGCCAAGCAGGTGTGCGCGACCTGCCCCGTGATCAACGAGTGCCGCGAGCACTCGCTCAAGGTCCGCGAGCCCTACGGCGTGTGGGGCGGGCTGTCCGAGGAGGAGCGCGCCGAGCTCCTCGCCACGCGCCTGCGCCGCGCCGGCTGACGACGACGCCGGCTGACGACGACGC
>JAAZAC010000318.1 GCA_012514545.1 Actinomycetales bacterium
CCGCGTGATCGGGCACCGCGTGATCGGGCACTGCGTGACCCGGCACCGCCGGGGCTAGAGGCGCCCGGCCGCCTTGAGCGCGAGGTAGGTGTCGGCGAGGCGGGGCGCGAGGTCGTCGGGCAGCGCGTCGACCACCTCGACGCCGCGCTGGCGCAGCCGCACCGTCACGGCGGCCCGCTCGAGCTCGGTGCGCTCGGCGGCGGCCGCGTCGAAGACCTCCGACGCCGTCCCGCGCCCCGCGCGGAGCGCCGCGACCTCGGGGTCGGCGACGGACGCGAGCACGACCGTGTGGTCGTGCGCGAGGGGCCCGACGACGGGCAGCAGCCCCGACTCCACGGCGGCCGGCTCGAGGCTGGTGAGGAGCACGACGAGCGCCCGCTGGGACATCCGGTGGCGGACCTGCGCGACGACGCCCGGCCAGTCGGTCTCGACGAGGGTCGGCTCGACCGGGGCGAGCGCGTCCGCGACGGCCGGCATGAGCCGGGGGCCGCTCGTGCCGGCCACCTGGGTGCGCACGCGCCGGTCGTAGGCGATGAGGTCGACGCGGTCCCCGGCCCGCGACGCGAGCGCCGTGAGCAGGAGCGCGGCCTCGATGGACGCGTCGATGCGCGGCGCGTCGCCGATGCGGCCCGCGGAGAGGCGCCCGGTGTCGAGGACGAGGAGCACGCGCCGGTCCCGCTCGGGGCGCCACGTGCGCACCACGACCTCGCTGCGCCGGGCGGTGGCCCGCCAGTCGATCGAGCGGACGTCGTCGCCGATGACGTACTCGCGCAGGGAGTCGAACTCCGTCCCGGCGCCGCGGACCTGCACGGCCGTGCGCCCGTCGAGCTCCCGCAGGCGCGCGAGCCGGCTGGGCAGGTGCCGCCGCGAGGCGAACTCGGGCAGCACGCGGAGCCGCCCCGGCACGGCGATGCTCACCTGCCGCGCGGCGAGCCGCAGCGGCCCGAACGAGCGGATCGTCACGCGGTCGGCGACCCGGTCGCCGCGGCGCGTGGGCCGCAGCGGCGTGACGACGCGCCGCGACTCCCCGGGCGGCAGGTCGACGGCGTGCCGGTTGGGGCCGGCGCCCGCCGAGGGCTGCCACGCGTCGCGCACGACGGCGCGCAGGCGGCGCCCCGCGAGGTTCGTCACCGTGAGCGTGGACCGGGTCGACTCGGTGAGCCGGACCGGGCCGGGGACCGTGCGCCGGAGGGCGACCTGCCGGGGCGACGCCGCGAGCGCCGCGTCGACGCCGCAGGCGACGACGGCGAGCAGCAGCCACGCGAGCACGGTCGCCGGGACCGGCACCAGCGCGACCGGCACGAGGCCGAGGGCGACGAGGACGACCGCCCGCCAGGTGATGGCCATGTCAGCGGGGGACGGGCACGGCCCCGAGGACCGTGTCGAGCACGCTCTCGGCGGTGACGCCCTCGAGCTCGGCCTCCGCGCGCAGCTGCACGCGGTGGCGCAGGGTCGGGTGCGTGAGGGCCTTGACGTCGTCGGGCGTGACGTAGCCCCGGCCGGACAGCCACGCCCAGGCGCGGCTCGTGGCGAGCAGCGCCGTCGCGCCGCGCGGCGAGACGCCGAGCGAGAGCGACGGCGACTGGCGGGTCGCGCGGCAGATGTCGACGACGTAGCCGAGCACCTCGGGGGCGACCTGCACGCGGGCCACCTCGGCGCGGGCGCGGGCGAGGCGGTCGGCGTCGGCGACCGCGCGCACGCCGGCGGCGGCCAGGTCGCGCGGGTCGAAGCCCGTGGCGTGCCGCCGCAGCACCTCGACCTCGTGGTCGCGCTCGGGCAGCGGCATCGTCAGCTTGAGCAGGAACCGGTCGAGCTGGGCCTCGGGCAGCGGGTAGGTGCCCTCGTACTCGACGGGGTTCTGCGTCGCGATGACGAGGAACGGCTCGGGCAGCGGGCGGGGCGTGCCGTCGACCGACACCTGGCGCTCCTCCATGGCCTCGAGCAGCGACGCCTGGGTCTTCGGGGGCGTGCGGTTGATCTCGTCGGCGAGCAGGAGGTTGGTGAAGACCGGGCCCTCGCGGAACGAGAACTGGGCGGTCCGCGCGTCGTACACGAGCGAGCCGGTGACGTCGCCCGGCATGAGGTCGGGCGTGAACTGCACGCGCTTGGTGTCCAGGTCGAGCGCGCCGGACAGCGCCCGGACGAGGAGGGTCTTCGCGACGCCGGGAACGCCCTCGAGCAGCACGTGGCCGCGGCACAGGAGGGCGATGACGAGGCCGGTCACGGCGGCGTCCTGCCCGACGACGGCCTTGGCCACCTCGGCGCGCAGGGCCGCGAAGCCGGCGCGCAGCTCCTCCGACGGCGCGGGCGGGGCCTGCCCGGCGGGCGGGGCGGGCGGGGCCTGCCCGGCGGGCGGCATGGGCTGCACGGGCGGCGTGGGCTGGGGCGGAGGCAGGGGCTGGTCGGTCACGTGCGATGAACCTCGCTCTCGAGCTGGTCGAGCAGCCGGGCCAGGACGGTCAGCCCGGTGTCGTCGGTGGGGGGCGGTCCGTAGAGCAGGCCGGCGACCTGCTCGCGGGGGCGGCCGGTCGCCCGGACCGCCGCGTCGATGACCTCCGCGGCGCCGGCGGCGCGCGGCAGGCCGAGGCGGCTCGCGATCCGGCTCGCCGTGCCTGCGCGGAGGGCGGCCGCGGCGTGGCCGTACGCCCGCGCCCGCCGGTACAGGCGCCCGCGCCCGACGGTCGCCTCGGCGGCGCGGACCGTCACGGGCAGCGGCTCGACCACGACCCGGCCGAGGCGCCGGCCGCGCCACAGCCCGACCGCGAGCACGACCACGGCGAGCTGCAGCGCGACCGTGCCCAGCCAGTCCGGGACCATGCTGAGGCCGGGCCCGTCGTCGGGCTCGAAGCGCGGCACGAGCCACACGAGCTCCGCGTTCCGCCCGAGCAGGTGCAGCGCGAGGGCCGCGTGGCCGCGCTCGGCGAGCACGCCGTTGGTGAGGAAGGCGGCGTCGTTGACGACGACGACGCGCCGGTCGCCGTCGTCGAACGCCGCCATGGCGCCGGCCGGCCCGCCGGCCGCGCCCGTGGCGTGCCGGAAGCAGACGAGGACGCCCGGGTTCTCGGCGACGAGCGCGCGGCCGCTCACGGCGATCGCCTCCGCGGCCGCGGCGGCGGGGTGGGTGCACGACGCCGCCGCCGAGCCGGACATGTACGGCCCGTCCATGCGCACGGCCCCGCCGGTGAGCCGCGGCACGTGGTAGCCCTGCGGGCCGACGACGACGAGGTCCGCGGCCACGTCGGCGAGGGCCTCGACCTGGTCGTCGTCGAGGGCCGCGGTGCCGGCGACGAGGAGCGTCGTGCCCGGCTGGGCGAGCGCACGCGCCTCGCGCACGGTCCGCACGTAGCTGACGTGCACGCCCTGGTCGCGCAGGATCTCCGCGACCGCCCGCGCGCCCACCTCGCCGGGGTTGTCGGGCGCGAGCGGCGTCGTCGAGGTCCGGGCGGTGAGCAGCGAGCTCAGGCCGACGAGGACGAGGAACCCGACCACGGTGGCGAGCGGCCAGCGCACCTTCTGCCAGCGCGTGCGCGCCCGCGCCACGGCCGTCGTCCCGTCGCCGACGACGACGGCCTGCGGGGCGTCGAGCGTGGGCGCGGTCATCGCGGCACCGCCAGGGTCGCGTCGGCCGGCGTCCCCGCGCCGCGGTCGGCGCGCGGGACGGGCCGGGCCTGCTGGACCGCCGCGTCGACGCCGCGCAGCCACGCGTCGTCGTCGGCGTCGGCCCGCGCGTCGCCGTAGTGCACGTCGTCGAAGAGGCGGCTGGCACGGCGCAGGTCCTCCGCGCACGTGGGCAGCACGGCGCCGGCCTCGCGCGTCGCCTCGTCCGCCGTCCAGCCCGGCCGGTCGTCGAGCACCGCGCGCTCCTCGAGCGAGCGCAGGATCGCGCGGAAGCGCTCGACGACGGCCTCGTGCCACCGGCCGGCGAGCGCGGCGGCGTCGGCGGCGGCCCGCATCTCCGCGGCCGTGCGCGTGTCGTCGACGAACACCTCGGTGGAGGTGCGCAGGCGCCGCGCCCGCCGGACCGGGCCCGCGACGAGCAGCACGACGAGGATCGCGACGAGCAGGACGACGCCGAGCAGGACGGCCGCCGCGCGCCCGTCGACGCCGGCGATGCCGACCCGGAACGTCTCGAGGAGGTCGGCCAGCCACTCGAGCAGGCGCCCGAGGAGGCTCTGGCCCTGGTGGTAGATGGGGTCGGCGAGCTCCTCGCGGGCCCACCGGCGCGCGGTCTCCGCGTCCGGGTCGACGGGGACGTCCGCGCGCACGCCCGCGAGCGCCGCCGCGGCGACGGCCGCGGGCACGCGCGCGAGCAGCGCGGGGGCCGCGGGCACGTCAGGCGGTCCCCGCCGCCGCCTCGGCCGCGCGGGCGAGCTGGACGTCGAGCCCTTCGCGGCGGATGCGCAGGTCGATGTACTGCAGGGCGACGACCGCGGCGAGGAAGATCGCGGGGATCGTGTACGTGATCGCCATGCCGATGGTCATCGTCGCGATGAACCCGACGGACAGCGTGCCCTCGACCATGAGGATCGCCCCGATGATGCTCACCGGCACGCCCAGCACCTGGCTGACGACGTTCGCGATGATCTGCGCGAGGAGGTTGATCCCGAGGAGGCGCCAGAAGCTGCCGCGGGTGAGCCGCCAGGCGCGCACGATCGACGGGACGAACCGGCCGCCCTCGAGCATGAGCACGGGCGGCACGAGGAGCAGCCGGTAGCCGACCCAGACGCTGACGACGAGCCCGCCGACGACGGACACGATCCCGAACACCACCCCCGCGCCCGCCGACGCGGAGCCGATCGCGCCGATGGCGAGGACGATGAGCGCCCAGAACGCGACGGCCACGACGGTGCCGAGGAGCGTGTAGCCGACGACCATCAGCGTGCGCTTCCAGTAGCCCCGCCACAGGTCGCCGACGGCGATCTTCTGCCCGAGGACGGAGCGGCTGACCGAGACGGTGAGGATGCCGGAGAGCACGATGCCGGCCAGGCCGAGGAACGGGAGCATCGCGTACATGGACCACACCGACGCGAGCATCTCGGTGCCGGTCTGGTCGACGGTGACGTCGGAGCCGAGCGTGCTGTCGACCCACCGGCTGACCGTCGGGGTCAGCACGTACCACGCGAGGCCGCCGATCAGGGCCGCGACGCCCATGACGAGCATGCTGAAGCCGAACATCACCCGCGGGTTCGCGCGGATGGACTTGAACGCGCCGTCGTAGATCTCGCCGAGGGTGAGCGGGCGCAGCGGGATGATGCCGCGCTGCACGGGCACGGGCGGAGCGCCGTAGGGGGCGCCGTACTGGGGCTGGCCGTACTGCGGGGTGCCGTACTGCGGGGTGCCGTACTGCGGGGTGCCGTACTGCGGGGTGCCGTACTGCGGGGTGCCGTACTGGGGCGTGCCGTACTGC
>JAAZAC010000051.1 GCA_012514545.1 Actinomycetales bacterium
CCTCCTCCGCGTGCTCCTGCTGGGCCCGCTCCTCGCGGCGCAGGTCCCGGCGGGAGACCGGCGGGGCGTCGTCGGGCCGCGCGTCGTCGTCGGGCCGCGCGTCGTCGGGTGAGCCGGCGGGCGGCACCGGTGCGCTGTCGCTCATGCGTACTCCTCGATGGGTGGGCAGGCGCAGACGAGGTTGCGGTCACCAGCAGCGTTGTCGATCCGACCCACCGGTGGCCAGTACTTCGCGTGCCGGAGTGACGGGACGGGGTACGCGGCCTGCTCGCGCCCGTAGGGCCGGTCCCAGGTGTCCGCCGACACCGCCGCCGCCGTGTGCGGCGCCCGGCGCAGCGGCGACTCCTCGGCCGTCCAGCGGCCCGCCGCGACCTCGTCGATCTCGGCGCGGATCGCGATCATGGCGTCGCAGAACCTGTCGAGCTCGGCGAGGTCCTCGCTCTCCGTCGGCTCGACCATGAGCGTCCCCGCCACCGGGAAGCTCAGCGTCGGCGCGTGGAAGCCGAAGTCGATGAGCCGCTTGGCGACGTCCTCCGCGGTGACGCCCGTCGCCGCCGTCAGCGGGCGCAGGTCGAGGATGCACTCGTGCGCGACCCGCCCGCCCGGGCCCGTGTACAGCACCGGGAAGTGCGCGCCGAGCCGGGCCGCGACGTAGTTCGCCGCGAGCACGGCGTGCTCGGTGGCCGCGCGCAGGCCGTCCGGCCCCATGAGCGCGACGTACGCCCACGAGATCGGCAGGATCCCCGCCGAGCCGTACGGCGCCGCCGCCACCGGCGGGCTGCCGCGCCCCGGCAGGAACGGCACCAGGTGCTCGGCCACCGCCACCGGCCCGACGCCGGGCCCGCCCCCGCCGTGCGGGATGCAGAACGTCTTGTGCAGGTTGAGGTGCGAGACGTCGCCCCCGAGCTCGCCGAGCCGCGCGATCCCCACCAGCGCGTTGAGGTTGGCGCCGTCGAGGTAGACCTGCCCGCCGACGTCGTGCACCGCGGCGCAGACCTCGCGGACGTGAGCCTCGTACACGCCGTGCGTCGACGGGTACGTGAGCATGAGCGCCGCCACCTCCGGGCCGTGCTCGGCGAGGAGCTCGCGCAGGTGGTCGTCGTCGACGGTGCCGTCGTCGGCCGTCCGCACGACGACGACCCGCATCCCCGCGAGGACCGCCGACGCCGCGTTCGTCCCGTGCGCCGACGCCGGGATGAGGCAGACCCGCCGCCCCGCCTCGCCGCGGCTCGCGTGGTAGGCGCGGATCGCGAGCAGGCCCGCGAGCTCGCCCTGGCTGCCCGCGTTCGGCTGGACGGACACCGCGGCGTAGCCCGTGATCTCCGCGAGCCAGGCCTCGAGCTGGGCCACCAGCTCGGCGTAGCCGGCCGCCTGGTCCGCCGGCGCGAACGGGTGCAGGTCGGCGAACGCGGGCCACGAGATGGGCTCCATCTCGACCGCGGCGTTGAGCTTCATCGTGCACGAGCCCAGCGGGATCATCGTGCGGTCCAACGCCAGGTCCTTGTCCGCGAGCCGCCGCAACCAGCGCATCATCGCGGTCTTGGACCGGTACCTGTGGAACGCCTCGTGCGTCAGGTAGTCGGACGTGCGGCGCAGGTCGGTCGGGATGGCGGTCGGGAGATCCCCCGGGGTCGCCTCGGGGACAGCCGCGCTCCGCTCGCCCGCACCTGCGCCCGTGGCCTCCGCGAAGGCGTCGAGCACTGACGCGACGTGGGTCGGCGTGGTGGTCTCGTCCGTCGTGATGCCGACGTGGTCGGCGTCGACCCGGCGGAGGTTGACGTCCCGCTCGAGGGCCGCGGCGAGCACGGCGTCGGCGCGGCCGGGGACGCGGGCGAGCACCGTGTCGAAGAAGGCGTCGTGGACCACCGCGACACCCTGGGCGCGCAGGCCGTCGGCGAGCGCGACCGCGCGGGCGTGCACCCGCTCGGCGATCTCGCGCAGCCCGTCCGGGCCGTGGTACGCGGCGTACGCCGCCGCGACGACCGCGAGCAGCGCCTGCGCGGTGCAGATGTTGCTCGTCGCCCGCTCGCGCCGGATGTGCTGCTCGCGCGTCTGCAGCGCGAGCCGGAAGGCCGTGGCGCCGTCGGCGTCGTGCGAGACCCCGACCAGCCGGCCCGGCAGCGAGCGCTCGAGGCCGGCGCGGACGGCGATGTACGCCGCGTGCGGCCCGCCGTAGAACATGGGCACGCCGAACCGCTGCGCGGAGCCCACCGCGACGTCGGCGCCGGTCTCGCCCGGCGGCGTCAGCAGCGTGAGCGAGAGCAGGTCGGCGGCCACCGTGACGAGGGCGCCGCGCTCGTGCGCCGCGTCGACCAGCGGCCGCAGGTCGCGCACCACCCCGGAGGTCCCGGGCTGCTGGAGGACGACGCCGACGAGGTCGCGCCCGTCGTCGGGCAGGCCGGCCGCGAGGTCCGCGACGACGAGCGGCAGGCCGATCGCCTCCGCCCGCCCCCGCAGGACCGCGAGGGACTGCGGGAGGAGCTCGGCGTCCACGACGACGACGCCGTCCTCCCGGCCCTTCACCGCGCGCCGCATGAGCAGCACCGCCTCGGTGACCGCCGTCGCCTCGTCGAGCAGGGACGCCCCGGCGACGGGCAGCGCGGTCAGGTCCGCGACCATCGTCTGGAAGGTCAGCAGCAGCTCGAGGCGGCCCTGGCTGATCTCCGGCTGGTACGGCGTGTACGACGTGTACCAGCCCGGGTTCTCCAGCACGTTCCGGCGGATGACGGCGGGCGTCGTCGTGCCGTGGTAGCCGAGGCCGATCATCGAGGTGACCACGCGGTTGCGGCCGGCGATCTCGCGCAGCGCCGCCGCCACCTCGGCCTCCCCGCGCGCGGCGGGCAGCGCGAGCGGGCGGTCGCTGCGGATCGCGGCGGGCACGGCCTCGTCGACCAGCGCCGCGAGGGAGGGCGCGCCGACGACGGCGAGCATCCGGGCGAGGTCGTCGCCGCGCGGGCCGACGTGCCGGTCGACGAAGGCGCGGGCGGGCGGGGTGCGGGTCACGGGCGGCTCCTGCGGGTCGAGGCGTGCAGCGTGAGGGACCTCCCCGCTCTGTCGTCAGGGGCGGACGCCCCGACCTGAGAGTTTCGCCGCCGCGCGTCCCGCGGGTGACGTGCACCGTCGGTGGGCCGCCGGAGCGGCCGCTTTCCAGAGTTGCCTCACCTCGGCGGTACGGGGGCCTGAGAGATTCCCGGGGAGGTTGCTCCTTCGGCGCCGCGGGCACGTGCCCGCGAGCTCTCCCGCCGCGGCTCGAGCAGCGTGTTCGGTTGTGCTTCGAGCATAGGGCCCGCCCGCACGGCCGTGCCGCGCGGGCGGGCCCGGCGCGTCAGGCGGTCTGGTCGTCGATGGTGGCCGAGGCCGCCTTCGCCTTGATGCTCTCGATCGTCGACAGGGCCGAGGCCTTGGCCTGGTAGCCCTCGCTGACGGCGACCGTCTGGCCGTTGCTCGAGACGAGCTTGAACCGGAACTCGCCCCTGGCGTCCTTCGTGATGACGAACTTCACAGTCGCTCCTTCGGAGGAACCGTCGGCCCCGTCGCCGGCGGTCATGGACCAGTCCTACCGGACACGGCCCGTCTTGTCCGCAGGAGCGCGGCCCTCGTCCCCGGCGAGCTCCGCGCGGACGTGCTCGACGATCCCGTCGGCGGCGGCCTCGATCTCCGCCAGCGTCACCTCGAAGCCGGCCTGGTCGCCGTACCACGGGTCGTCGACGTCGAGCAGGTGCTCCGGCCCGCCCTGCGGGGCCGCCGGGTCGAAGCTGCGCAGCAGGCGGACGCGCCGCGCCACGTCGTCGTCGGCCGCGAGGGCGCGCAGGGCGCGGGCGTGCGAGGCCGTCATCGGCAGCAGGAGGTCCTGCTCGCGGACCTCGGCGCGGGTGATGCGGCGGGCGCGGTGCTCCGGCACGGGGTAGCCGTGGGCGGCGAGGACGCGACGCGCACGGGGGTCGATCGGGCTGCCGTGCTCCTCGTCGCTGATGCCGGTGGAGTCCACCTCGACGACGTCGCCCAGACCCGCCTTCTCGAACCGGTCCCGCAGGACCACCGCCGCCATGGGCGACCGGCAGATGTTCCCGGTGCACACCGTCATGACGCGGTACCGCGTCGATCCGTCCGTCACTCCGCTCCCTCCGTCGAGCCCATCGGGTACGGCCCCACCCTAGGCTGACGGGCCATGAGCGCTGACCGGCGCGGCCCGGACCGCGAGCCCTGGGCGATCGGGTTCGGCACCCTCGCCACCTACCTGGGCTGCCTGCTCGCCGCCGGCCTGTTCGCGGGGCTCCTGTGGCTGTGGCTGCGGTTCGTGGTGCCGGCCGAGACGTTCACCCAGGCGGGCACGCGCGAGCGGATCGTCGTCGTCTTCGGGGTGGTCGCCGCCCTGCTGCTCGTGCTGCTGGGCCCGCTCGTCGCCTGGGTCGTGGCCCGCGCGCTGCGCCGGGTGCGCAGCACGGCCGTGCACGTCATCGCGTTCACGTTCACCGGGTCGGTCGTGGGCGGGCTGCTGGGCTCCGCCTTCGGGCCCGACGTCGCCGCCTCCCTCGTCGTGACCGTCGGCCTGGCCGCGGGGCTGGCCCGGCTGCTGATGAGGCCCTTCGAGCGGCGCTCGCGCGGCGCCTGACCGGCGCGACCGGGGGACCCCACGGGAGGGGCGGGCGACCGGCAACCGGCGGGCCCCACCGGAGGGCCCGACCGGCGTCGGGCAGGGAACAGCCCGTGGGTCGCCTGACGGCACGTCGTGCGGGACGAGGGCACGACACCCACGGGCTGCGGTGACTGCCGGGGTCTCGCTGCCGCTGAGCGGCGCCGGGACCGGAGGCAATCCGTCCGATGCTCTCGGGCGACTAGCGGGCAGCCACCTCACGCGTCCACGAAGAAATCATCTCTTGGACCACCTCCTTTCCCGTGTGCCCTCGACGCTACGTCCGCCCGGGACGGGGTGCCAAGGGCATTACCGGGTGAGCCCGTCAGCCCTTCACGGCGCCGCCGAGCCCGGCGCCGCGCAGGAAGAGCCGCTGGAACGCGAGGAAGACGGCGATCGGGATGACGGTCGAGATCGCGAGCGCGGCCATGAGCACGCCCTTGTCGGTCGAGCCCTGGAGGGTGGGCAGGCGCACCGAGAGGGGCTGGAGGTCCGGGTCGGGCAGCACGAGCAGGGGCCAGAGGAAGTCCTTCCAGGCCGCGATGACGGCGAAGACGGACACGACCCCGAGGATCGGCCGGCTCATCGGCAGCACGACCGACCAGAACATCCGGAAGGGCCCCGCGCCGTCGACGGCGGCGGCCTCGAACACCTCGCGCGGCAGCGAGTCGAAGAAGCGCGTGACGAGCACGACGTTGAAGGCGCTCGCGCCGGCCGGCAGCCACACGCCCCAGAACGTGTTGATCATCGAGCCGCCGACGGGCGGGTCGAGCACCGTGAGGTACAGCGGCACGAGGAGCACGACCGCCGGCACGAACAGCGTCGCCAGGACCGCCGCGTGCAGCAGCCGGCCCCAGCGCGGGCGCAGCACGGACAGCACGTAGCCGCCGGTCGCGGCGACCACGACCTGGCTCACCCACGCGCCCGCCGCGACCCACACGGTGTTGAGCAGGTAGCGGCTGACCTCGACGTCGTTCCAGGCCGCGTCGAGGTTGGCCCACGTGATGCCGTTGGGGAACACCGCGAGCGGGGTGCGCAGGATGTCCTGCGTCGGCGTCACCGCGAACTTGGCGAGCAGCAGGATCGGGCCGATGCCCCAGACGAGGAGCAGGGCGAGCAGCACGGCGTGCCCCGCCCGCAGGCCGAGCCACACGATCGGTCGGCGCCAGTCGGCGGGCGAGACGAGGCCGCGCGGCTCCTCGTCCACGGCGCGGCAGGGCCGGTCGGCGCGGCGGGGCCGGTCGGCGCGGGCGGTCGTCAGGGCGGTCATGACGTGCTCCAGTTGCGCGTGAGCCGGAACCACGCGATCGACAGCAGCGCGAGGAAGACGGCGAGCATGAGGCTCAGCGCGGTCGCCATGCCGTAGTCGCTGCCCAGGCTCTGCCCGAACGCGTAGCGGTAGATGAGCAGCAGCACCGTGACCGTGGCGTTCGCCGGGCCGCCGCCCGTGAACAGGTACGGCTCGAGGAAGACCTGGGCGGTCCCGATGATCTGCAGGATGAACGTGATGAGCAGGACGCCGCGCAGGTGCGGGAGCGTGACGTGCCGGATCTTGCCCCAGATCGACGCGCCGTCGACCTCGGCGGCGTCGTAGAGCTCGGGCGGGACGCTCGTCAGCGCGGCGAGGTAGATGATCACCGTGCCGCCCGCCGCCGCCCACGTGGCCTCGAGCACGAGCGACGGCATCGCGGCCGTCTGGTCCTGCAGCCACGGGAACGGGCCCAGGCCCACCCAGCCGAGGATCTCGTTGAACACGCCCTCGGGGCGGGGGTCGTAGAAGAACTTCCACAGCAGCACCGCGACCACGGGCGGCACCACGACCGGCAGGTACGCGAGCACCGAGAACAGCCCGCGCATGCGCCGCAGCGTGCTCATGAGCACGGCGCCGACGAGCGGCACCGGGTACCCGAACACCAGCGCGAGCAGCGCGAACCACGCCGTGTTGCGCACGGCCACGGGCAGCAGCGGGTCCGCGAGCACCGCCCGGAAGTTGTCCAGCCCCACCCAGTGCGCGGTGAGCAGGTTGGTCTCCTGGAAGCTCATGACGACCGCGCGGCCGATGGGCAGCCAGGAGAAGACGCCGAAGATCACCAGCAGCGGCAGGGCCAGCACGACCGTGCTCAGCCCGCCGCGGCGGACCCACTCGGCCGGCGAGCGCCGACGTCGGGCGGGCCGGGCGGGCCGGGCGGCCACGCCGTCGGGCGACGGGCCGGACCGGCCGCGCGGGACGACGTCGGCGGCGCTTTGCACGTCCGTTGCGCTCATCTCGTCCTCCTGGGGGCCGAGGGTCGGCCCCCGGCGGCGCCGCGACCTCGCGCGGCACCGCCGGGGGCGGGCCCGGCGGGCGTCGCCGGGCCGACGGGTCACTCGTCGAGCAGGGCCTGCGCCTGCTCGTTCGCGGCCGCGAGGAGCGCCGGGATGTCGGCGTTGCGGTCGGTGAGCACGGCCTGCACCGGGACGTCGAGGAGCGCGTACGTCTCCTGGGTCGCCCGGCTCGGCTCGCCGACCACCGGCTGGTCGAACATCACGTCCGTGTACCCGGTCATCTGGTCGAGCGGGACGTTGATGTAGTCGGCCTTCCACGCGAGCTCCTGCTCGTACTGCTCGCGGCTGAAGATCGGCAGCACCGGCGTGCCGACGCCCTGCCCGGCCTCGAAGCGCACCTTCGCGTCGGCGACGGCCTGCTCCTGGTCGCGCAGCGTGCTGAGGTACCAGTGGTCGATCCACTTGATCGCCGCGTCCTTGGTGGCGTCGTCGGCCTGGGCCGTGACGGCGGCCAGCGTGCCGCCCACGAGAACGCCGGCGTCGGCGCCCTCGAGGGGCATCGCCGTCATGCCGTAGACCGCGGGGTCGAGCCCGTTGGTCTCCATGAGCGCGTTGAGGACGTCCGAGCCGGTCGTGTACATCGCGAGCTGGCCGGCGGCGAAGGCCTGGTTGATCGTGCTCCAGTCCAGCGTCGTGTCGGCGAGCAGGGAGTCGTCCTCCCAGCGCATCGCCTCGAGCATCTCGAGGTGGGCCTGCGTGGCCGGGTTGTCGAGCGTCGCGACGTACGTGCCGTCGTCGGTCGCCTCCTGCACGCGGCCGCCGCGGGAGTACGTGGCCGCGGTGAGCTGCCAGCCGCCCGTGTTGTTCGTCGCCATCGTGGCGTAGCCGGCGACGCCGGTCGCGTCCTTGATCTGCTTGGCGTACTCGCGGACCTCGTCCCACGTGCTCGGCGGGTCGTCCGGGTCGAGGCCGGCCTGCTCGAAGAGCTCGCGGTTGTAGTGCAGCGCGACGCCGTAGACGGACTTCGCGGGGATCGCGTAGACGTGCCCGTCCTCGCCGCGGCCGGCGTCGAGCAGCGCCTCGTTGAACTCCTCGGCGTAGTCGAGCTGGGCGAACGCCTCGTCGAGGTCGGCGAGCTGGCCGTTCTCGATGAGCGTCTTGGCGTCGGTGAGCGGGATCTCGAAGACGTCGGGCAGCGTGCCGCCGGCGAGCTGCGCGGCGAACGTCGTCGCGCGCCACTCGTACTCGACGCCCTCGACGTCGATGTTCGGGTAGCGCTCCTCGAACTGGGCGACGCGCTCCTCGAACGCGTCGAACGCGGCCTGCTCCGAGCCGGGGATCAGGCTGACGACCGTCAGCGTGACCTTCTCCTCGCCGGCCGGCTCGCCGCCGGGGGCGGGGTCGGCCGGGTCGTCGGAGGCGCAACCGGCCAGCAGACCGATCGCGACGGCGCCGGACAGGGCCAGCGCGCTGGTGGAACGTCGGGACCTCATCGTCACTCCTTCGTCGGGACCTGCGGGGACAGCGGGCACTTCGGGCACTACGGGCACTACGGGCACTACGGGGAAGGTGTGGCTCAGGGGAGGGCGAGCCACACGGCGTCGTCGGGCTGGAGCTCGCCGCCCGCCAGCGGACCGCTGCTGACGAGGACGGCGGTGTGCTCGGGCAGCGGCGCGGGGGCCGGCCCGAGGTTGACCACGCAGGCCATGGACCCGCGTGCGAAGGCGAGCACCTCGGGCGGGGCGTCGAGCCACCGCAGGGGCGCGTCGTGGTCGAGCCGGCGGCGCAGCGCGAGCACCTGCCGGTAGAGCGAGAGCATCGACCCGGGGTCGGTGGCCTGGCGCTCCGCGGTGAGCTCCGCCCAGGCGGCGGGCTGCGGCAGCCACGGCTCCACGCCGTCGGGCGAGAAGCCGAACGGCGGCCGGTCCCCGGACCACGGGAGGGGGACGCGGCACCCGTCGCGGCCGGGGTCGACGCCACCCGAGCGCTCGTGCATCGGGTCCTGGATCCGGTCGAGGGGGAGGTCCTCGACCTCGGGCAGGCCGAGCTCGTCGCCCTGGTACACGTACAGGCAGCCGGGCAGGGCGGCCGTGAGCAGCGCGGCCGCCCGCGCCCGACGGCGGCCGAGGGCCAGGTCCGTCGGGGTGCCGAAGCGCTTGGCGGCGAACGCGAAGCCCGTGTCGGCGCGGCCGTAGCGGGTCACCGGGCGCGTCACGTCGTGGTTGGACAGGACCCACGTGGGCGGGGCGCCGACGCCGGCGTGCGCCGCGAGGGTCTGGTCGATGGACTCGCGCAGGTCCTTGGCCTCCCACGGCCGGGCCATGAAGTCGAAGTTGAAGGCCGTGTGCATCTCGTCGGGCCGCAGGTAGCGGGCGAACCGCTCGACGTCGTCGAGCCACACCTCGCCGACGAGGACGCGCGGCGGGGTGTACGCGTCGGCGATCGCGCGCCAGGTGCGGTAGACGTCGTGCAGGCCGTCACGGTCGATGAACGGGTGCTCGCCCGGCGCCGGGGCGGCCGGCACCTCGGGCAGCGCCGGGTCCTTGACGAGCAGGGCGGCGGAGTCGATCCGGATGCCGGCGACCCCGCGGTCGAACCAGAAGCGCAGCACGGACTCGTGCTCCGCCCGCACCTCGGGGTGGTCCCAGTTGAGGTCGGGCTGCTGCGGCGTGAACAGGTGCAGGTACCACTCGCCGGGCGTGCCGTCGGGGTTCGTGGTGCGGGTCCACGTCGGGCCGCCGAAGCTCGAGACCCAGTGCGTGGGCCGCTCGGCGCCGTCGGGGCCGGCGCCCGGGTGGAACCAGAAGCGGGCGCGCTCGGGCGAGCCGGGCGGGGCGGCGAGCGCGGCCCGGAACCACTCGTGCTGGTCGGAGACGTGGTTGGGGACGACGTCGACGATCGTGCGGATGCCCAGGCCCAGCGCGTCCGCGACGAGCGCCTCGGCCTCGGCGAGGTCGCCGAAGGCGGGGTCGATCCGGCGGTAGTCGGCGACGTCGTAGCCGCCGTCGGCCATCGGGGAGGCGTACCAGGGGGTGAACCAGAGCGCGTCGACGCCGAGGTCCCGCAGGTAGGGCAGGCGCGCGCGGACGCCCGCGAGGTCGCCCACGCCGTCGCCGTCGGAGTCGGCGAACGAGCGGACGTACACCTGGTAGATGACCGCGTGACGCCACCAGGCGGCGTCGTCGAGCGGGTTGGGCGTCACGGCGGACCTCTCGGAGCTGCACCCGCCGACGGAGGGGGCGGATGTCGTACCGCAGACGCTAAATCTTCCGACTGGATCAACGCAAGAACTTGACAATCACAGTTTGGAAACGCGACGGGCACGCTCCGGTCTCGCGCGCGCGGCGGCACCCGCCGTCGAGTGGAGCGGCGTGGCGGCGAAGCGGCCCGAGCGGAGCGCCGCGGCGCCAGGACGCTCCACTCGAGCGGGAGAGGGCGGGGAGGGGCGGGGCGGGGCGGGCGACCTTGGCGGCGGCGAGGCAGGTCAGCGCGCGGGCGCCGTCGAGCCGCGGACGACGAGCTCGGGCTCGAAGAGCAGCTCGTCGTGCGCGACCGCCTGGCCCTCGATCTGCGCCACGAGCAGGTCGATCGCGGCGCGGCCCATCGGCTCGATCGGCTGGCGCACGGTGGTCAGCGGCGGGTCGGTGCAGTTCATGAGCGCGGAGTCGTCGTACCCGACCACCGACACGTCGTCGGGCACGCTCAGGCCGGCGCGGCGCGCGGCGCGGACGGCGCCGAGCGCGAGCACGTCGCTGGCGCACACGAGGCCCGTCACTCCCGTGCGCAGGAGGCGGGCGGTCGCGGCCTGCCCGCTCTCGAGCGAGTAGGCGCTGCGGGCCACGCGGTCGCCGGGCAGGTCGAGGCCCAGACGCTCGGCCATCGCGCGCGCGGCGCTGAGCTTGCGCTCCGACGGCACGTGGTCGGCCGGCCCGAGGACCAGGCCGATCCGCGTGTGCCCGAGCGACGCGAGGTGGCCCAGGGCCTGCTCGACGGCGACCTCGTCGTCGCACGCGACGCGCGGGAACGGCAGCTCGTCGATCGAGGCGTTCATGAGCACCACGGGCAGGCTGCGCGCGGTGAGGCGCTCGTAGTGGTCGTGCCGCGCCGCGCGCTGGGCGTACAGGCCGCCCGCGAAGACGATGCCGGAGACCTGCTGGCCGAGCAGGAGCTCGACGTACTCCGCCTCCGTGATGCCGCCCGCCGTCTGCGTGCAGAGCACCGGCGTGAAGCCCTTCTGCGCGAGCGCCCCGCCGACGACCTCGGCGAACGCCGGGAAGATCGGGTTCGCGAGCTCGGGGAGCACGAGGCCGACGAGCCGGGCCTTCTCGCCGCGCAGCTTGGTCGGCCGCTCGTAGCCGAGGACGTCGAGGGCGGTGAGCACGGCCTCGCGCGTGGCCTCCGAGACCCCGGGCTTGCCGTTGAGCACCCGGCTGACCGTCGCCTCGCTCACGCCGACCTTGCGCGCCACCTCGGCAAGACGTCGCGACATGCCTGCAACTCTACGCCGATCCACGCAAGCGACTTGCGTGAC
This sequence comes from Actinomycetales bacterium, assembly GCA_012514545.1. Classification (GTDB taxonomy): domain Bacteria; phylum Actinomycetota; class Actinomycetes; order Actinomycetales; family Cellulomonadaceae; genus Actinotalea. The sequence goes on from JAAZAC010000051.1 coordinate 11,430, forward strand.
CGTTTCGGTCTCGCATCCGCCGCCGATCCTCGGAAAGGTAGGGGCCGACATCGGCCACCGTAGGGGTGGGGAGAGAGGAGGCGACGTGTCGCGGAGGATCGCGCGGGCCGGGCTCGCGGCGGCGCTGGGCGCCGCCGTGCTGCTCGCCGGGTGCACGACGCCGGAGCCCACCCCGACGCCCACGCCCACCGAGCCGCCCGTCCACCAGGGCGAGGCGCGGCTCCCGGACGCCCCCGCGACCGTGCTGCCCGGCGCGACCGCCGCCGACCTCGCGCTCGCCGCGAGCGAGGCGTTCTTCGCCGCCGCGCCCGTCGTGGTCGTCGCCGCCCCCGACCCCGACGCGCGGCTGCGCGCCGCGTCCGTCGCCGTCGCCCTGGGTGCGCCCCTGCTGCTCGAGCCGGTCGACGAGCCGGCCGCCCCCGCCTCCGCCGCGGAGACGCCCGCCGCGGACCCGACCGCCGAGCCGACCGAGGAGCCGACCGAGGAGCCGACCGGGGAGCCGACCGAGGACCCCGCCGCCGCGCTCGCCGCCGAGATCCGGCGCCTCGACGCGCTCGCCGTCGTCACCGTCGGGGACGTGCTCGCCGAGCTCCCGCGCGGCGTCGAGGTCGTCCCCGCCCCCGCCGACGACGCCGACCTCGCCGACCTGCTCCGCGTCGCCCTGCCGACGCGGCCCCTGGACGACCCCGCGGCGGAGGTGGCGGCCGTCGGCGCCCTGGACCGCACTGCGCCGGCGCTGCTCGTCCCGCCCGCCCCCGAGGCCGCGGACGCCGAGCCCGGCACGACCGACCCCGAGCCCTCGGGGGTCGCCAAGGCGCGGGCCCCCCGGGCGGCCGACCCCACGCCGTCGGCGACGCCCACCGGACCGCCCGCCCCCGAGCTCCCGCTCACCGAGCTGCCGGACGCGCCCGAGGGCGGCGTCCTGCTCACCACCGGGGACCCGGCCGAGCTGGCCGCCGTCGCCACGGCGCGCGCGGCGGGCGTCGACGTCGTCGTCGTCCCGAGCGGGGACCCGCGCGTGCTCCCCGCCACCGTCCAGGCGCTCGCCGCCGCGGCCCCGGAGCGCGTCGTCGCGGTCGGCGACGCGTTCGGCACCGCCGAGGACCTCGCGTGGAAGGCCGCGACCGCCGCGACCGGCGTCGAGCTGCCCGGCGGCGGCCAGGTGCACTTCCCCGGCCGGCGCTACGTCGCGATGTACGGCTCGCCGGGCATCCCGGCGCTCGGCATCCTCGGCGAGCAGGACGTCGCGGCGAGCGTCGAGCGCGCCCGCGGGCTCGCGGCCGCCTACCAGCCCCTCACGCCCGACGTCGTCGTGCCGGCCTTCGAGATCATCGCCACCATCGCGGACCGGCCCGCGGGCGACGACGGCAACTACTCCAACGAGCTGCCGCCGGAGTCCTTCGTGCCGTGGGTCGAGGCGGCGCTCGAGGCCGGCGTGTACGTCGTGCTCGACCTGCAGCCGGGCCGCACCGACTTCCTCACGCAGGCGAAGCTCTACGAGTCGCTGCTGGTGTACCCGAACGTGGGCCTCGCGCTCGACCCGGAGTGGCGGCTCGGGCCGAACCAGGTGCACCTGCGCCAGATCGGCTCCGTGCACGTCGACGAGGTCAACGCGGTGATCGCCTACCTCGGCGACCTCGCCCGCACGCACCACCTGCCGCAGAAGCTGCTGGTGCTGCACCAGTTCATGCAGCGGATGATCGTGGGCCGCGAGCTCGTCGACACCGCCGACCCCGCGGTCCAGGTGCTCATCCACGCCGACGGCCAGGGCAGCCAGGGCGGCAAGGCCGGCACGTGGGCGAACCTGCACGAGAACGCGCCGGCCGGGGTCGTGTGGGGGTGGAAGAACTTCATCGACGAGGACCACCCCATGGCCACGCCCGAGCAGACGTACCAGGTGCAGCCGACGCCGCACTTCGTCAGCTACCAGTGAGGCGCGCCGTCAGCCGCGGGTGAGCCGCGCGCGCAGCGCGGGACGCCCCGTCCGCCGGGCGGAGGGGGCGCGCGTCGTCGGGACGCTCGGACGGGACGCTCAGACGGGGACGCGCACCTGCTGCGGCACGAACGGCAGCAGCGCGTCGGTCGCCAGCTCGCTCGCGCGCGACGCGAGGCGCGCCAGGAGGACCGGCGGCAGGGTGACGATCTCGGCGCTCTCGGCCTCGTAGTGGGTGCGGTCGGCACCGGCGGGCTCGCCCATGGCAGCCATCCTTCGTTCGGTAGCCCGGCTGACCTCGAGGGTCCCGTGGCTTTGCGTCCCCGCCTTGCGACGGGTTTGCCCTTCTCGCTGACGTGCCCACGATAGGCGAGCGCGTCCGGCCGCCACCACGGCATTCACCCGTTTGCGCACGTCGCGGGCGGCTTTTCACCCGCTCGTCACGGACGACGCCGGTCCGGTCCCTCACGACGTCGGCCCGCCGGCCGATCCCAAGGGAGCAACCGGCAGGAGGGAAGGGTCCGGGTGGAGGCGGTCGTCGCCATCGGCCAGCGCGTGGCGCAGATCCAGTCACGGATCGCGCAGGTGAGCGCGCCCCCGGTGGACTTCGAGACCGTCCTGGGGGCCGCCGTCGTCGCCGAGGTCGAGCGCACGACCCAGCCCTCGGCGCCGCTCGCGGCCGCGTTCGCCCTCCCGGGCGCCACCACGACGACGGGCGTCGGCGGCGGCGCCGCGCTCGTCGACGCCAAGGGCGTGCCGCTCGAGCTGAAGGCCTACGGCAACGGGAAGATCCCGTCGTCGGCGCTGAGCCCGATCGCGGGCACGTCGCACGCGCTGTGGGCGCCGGCGGCGCGGTCGTTCGAGGCCCTGCTCGCCGCCGCCCGCGCCGCCGGCGTGACGATCGGGATCACCGACTCGTACCGCACCTACGAGACGCAGGTGGACCTCGTGCGCCGCAAGGGCCTCTACTCGCAGGGCGGGCTCGCCGCCAAGCCGGGCACGAGCATGCACGGCTGGGGCGTCGCGGTGGACCTGCGCCTGGACGCGACGGCGCAGGCGTGGATGCGCACGAACGCGGGCCGGTTCGGCTTCGTCGAGAACGTCGCGCGCGAGCCCTGGCACTGGCAGTACGTGCCGACGCACTGAGCGGCCGCGGCCCGGGGTCCCGGGCGCGCGCCCTCAGATCACCAGCACCGACATCCGGCCGCCCCCGTACCCGGCCACCGTCATCTCCATGTCGAGCCGGGCCACCCGCGCGAGGATCCACTTCTCGACCTCGGCGGGCAGGATCTCCCGCGGCGCGAACGCCTCGACCAGGCGCACGTGCGGGGCGCCGTCGACGTTGAACAGCGACGCCGCGACGTTGAGCACCTCCCGCGCGTTGTCGTAGAGCACGGGCGACAGCAGCTCGGAGCGGATGACGTCCTCCGCCACGCGCAGGCCCATGAGCGCGATGGACGCGCCGAGGTGCGCGGTGAGCGCCAGGTCGACGGCGATGAGCGCGCGGAGCCCGTCGTCGTCGTCGACGTACGCGCCGACCAGCGCGCCCGGGTGCTTGTGCGGGTCGACGACGGCGGTGACGAGCTCCGCCTCGACGTCGCGACCGAGCAGGCTCTCGAGCAGCTCGCGGACGGCCAGGGCCGAGGGCAACGGGGTGCCGGTCATGCGCTCACTCCAGGTAGGGGTCGATCGTCTCCCGGAAGACGTCGGCCGTGAAGGGCTTGGCGATGAGGAACAGGGCGCCGGCGGCCTCGGCCTGGGCCCGCATCTCGGCCGACCCCTCCGACGTGACGAACGCGAAGGGCACGTCGACGTTCGCGGCCCGCAGGCTCTGCAGCAGCTCCATCCCCGTCATCTCGGGCATGTTCCAGTCGGAGAGCACGAGCGCGGGCGGGTCGGCCAGGACGGCCTCGTACGCCGCGCGGCCGTCGGCCGCCTCGCTGATCTCCCACCAGTCGTAGCCCGCCTGGCGGAGCGTGCGGATGACGATCTGCCGCATCACGCGGCTGTCGTCCACGACGAGGACCCTCATCGGTGCCACCTCCTCCGGTACGCGGCGCGGCGGGTGCTCACGGCAACGCCCACAGGCTGACGACGAGCGGGCGCCCCCGCCAGTCGAACGGGACCGCGTGCAGCAGCCCGGCCGCCGCCGGGGGCCGGGTCGGGGCCACCTCGGGCAGGGTGAGGTCCCCCGGGTCCGGCACCAGCGCCTTGACGTTGCCGCCGACGACGTTCGCGACCTCCCCGAACGCGTCGGCGATGTCATCGTCGTCCACGGTGTCGTCCGGGGAAAGCCCCAGCAGCGCCCGGGTGAGCGCGGTCGCGGTCTCACGCTCGGTCGTCAGGAGGACGCGCCGCCGCGTCGCGCCGTGCACGTCGACCCACGCGTACAGGCCGTCGTCGGGCTCCGGCGCGGGGCCCGACCGTGGCTGGAGGTGCCCCGGCTCGCCGTCCACCATCGCCGCGAAGACCTCCGAGGCGATGGCCTCGACCGGGTCCGCCGCGTCGGTCCACTCGCCCGGGTCGAAGGGGGTGGCCATGTCCTCGCTCATGCCGTCTCCTGCAGGTCGACCAGCCCGAGCAGCTGGAGCTTGTCCCGGATCGCGTCGGGGGTGAAGGGCTTGATGACGTACTCGTGGGCCCCCGCGGCGAGGGCGCGGACGATCTGCGACTGCTCGCTCTCCGTGGTGACCATGACGAGCGTCAGGTCCCGCCAGCGCCGCTCGCGCCGCACGGCCGAGATGAACCCGAGGCCGTCCATCACGGGCATGTTCCAGTCCACGCAGGCGAGCTCCGCGTCGAGCCCGGCCTCCAGCGCGTCGAGCGCGTCCTGGCCGTTCTCCGCCTCCACGACGTCGAAGCCCAGCGGACGGAGGATCCCCCCGATGATCCGTCTCATCGTCCGCGAGTCGTCGATGACCAGTGCCTTCATGCTGCCCTCCGTGCCGGGGTCCGGTAGAGCGCGCCACGACCCACGGGGACCCGCTCCCAGCTGTCGTCGACGCCGATGGTGGTCTCGGCCGCGCCGAGCACGAGGTAGCCGCCCGGACGCATCGTGCGCCGCACCCGGTCGAGCACCGCCTGCTTGGTGGCCAGGTCGAAGTAGATGAGGACGTTGCGCAGGAAGACGACGTCGAACGGCCCGCCGGCCGGTGCGGCGTCGAGCAGGTTGTGCCGCTGGAAGGCGACCTGCGCCCGCACCTCCGGGACGACCTCCCAGTCCGCGCCCGCGCGCCGGAAGAAGCGCACGAGGTGCGCCGCGGGCAGGCCGCGGTTGATCTCGAGCTGGGTGTAGCGGCCGCGCCGGGCCCGCTCGAGGACGTCCTCCGCGAGGTCGGTGGCGAGGATCCGCAGCCGGCCCGCGGGGACGACGTCGGCCGCCACCATCGCGATCGAGTACGGCTCCTGCCCCGTGGAGCACGCGGCCGACCAGACCCGGATCGTGTCCATGGGCCGGTGCGCGAGGAGCTCGGGCAGGACGTGGTCGACGAGCGCCCGGAACGGCTCGAGGTCGCGGAACCACGAGGTCTCGTTCGTCGTCAGGGCGGCGACGACGGACTCGAGCCGGCTCGGCCGCGGGTCGGCGCGCAGCGCGCGGACGTAGGTGTCGACGTCGGCCAGCTCGGCGGCGCGCGCGAGCGGGCGCAGGCGGCCCTCGACGAGGTACTCCTTGCCCGGCTCCAGCACGATCCCGCTGCGCCGGCGCACGAGGTCGGCGACGAAACCGAAGCTCTCCGCGGTGATGGTCACGCCGGCACCCCCGCGTGGCTGACGGCCCGCACGACGGCGGGCGCGATGTCGGGCAGCGGCAGGACGGCGTGCGCGCCCGGGCCGGTCGCCACCGCGCCCGGCATGCCCCACACGACGCTGGTCGCCTCGTCCTGCGCGAGGACGCGGGCCCCGGCGGCCAGCAGGTCCTCGACGCCGCCCCGGCCGTCGGACCCCATCCCCGTGAGGACGACGGCGAGCACGTCGCGGCCGAACGCCGTCGCGGCGGAGCGGAACAGCACGTCCACGGACGGCCGGCAGTAGTTCACGGGCGGGCCGCTGTGCAGGTGGGTGCGGACCGCCGCGCCCGAGCGGACCACCTCGAGGTGCTGGTCGCCGGGCGCGACGTACACCGTGCCCGGCTGGAGCACCTCGCCGCCCGCGGCCTCGACCACCGTGGCGGGGCCGAGCCGGTCGAGTCGGCCCGCGAGCTGCGTGGTGAACACGGGCGGCATGTGCTGCACCACGACGACCGGCACCGGCAGCGCCCCGAGGCCCCGGACGAGCTGCGACAGGGCCTCCGGCCCCCCGGTGGAGGCGCCGACGACGACGGCGCGCACGTGCCCGCGCTCCGGCGGGGGCAGGATGCGCACGGCCCCGCGCGACGTCGCGGCGCGGGCGGCGGGCGTCCGGTCCGGCCGGGCGGCGCCAGCGGCGGGTGCGGCCGCGCCCCCGCTGGCGGGCCGGGCCCGGCCCGCCAGGGCGCGGATGCGCGGGATGAGCTCGGAGGCGACCCGGTCGACGGCCTCCTGCACGCTCGCGTGGCCGGTGGGCTTGGTGACGTAGTCGGTCGCGCCCGCGGCGAGGGCGTCGAGCGTCGCCGCCGCGCCCCGCTCGGTGAGCGTGGAGAACATGATGATGGGCATCCGGTGCCCGGCGGCCCGGAGCTCGCGGACGGTCGCGATGCCGTCGAGGACGGGCATCTCGACGTCCATCGTCACGACGTCGGGGGCGAGCTGGGCGACCTTGCCCACCGCGATCCGGCCGTCCGCGGCGACGCCGACGACCTCGATGCCCTCCGCCGCCTCCAGCGCGAGCGTGACGAGGCGGCGCACGACGACCGAGTCGTCGACCACCAGGACCTTGATCGGCGGCACATGCCCTCCAGCTCCGCGGCGCGGGACGCGCTCGCGGTTCAGATCGGCCGCCGGGGCGCCCGGATGAGGCGTCGGGGCGCCCTGGCTCGGCCGACGTCGGTTCAAACCGTCAGTAGCGGAAGCCCGACACGCGGGACTGCAGGTCGGCGGACATCCGCGCCAGCTCGCGGATCGAGGCCTCCATCTGCGCGAGCACCTCGCTCGACGTCTGGGCGGCGTCGGCGACGCCGGTGATGTTGGCGGCGATCTCCCCCGCACCCGTGGCCGCCTCGGTCACCGACCGGGAGATCTCGTTCGTCGTCGCCGTCTGCTCCTCCACCGCCGACGCGATCGTCA
>JAAZAC010000319.1 GCA_012514545.1 Actinomycetales bacterium
GCCTCGGGGTCGGCGGCGGTCACGACGAGCTCGACGTCGCTGCTCACCAGGCCCATGTCCCCGGAGGACACCGACAGGTCGGTCGTGACGCCGTCGGCGGGCGGCTCGGCCAGCAGGTCCTCGAGCTGCGCGCGGACCTCGGCGACGTCGGCGTCGTCCGCGACGGTGATCGCGAACGTCGCGCTCGCCCCGCCGCCGCCGAAGAACGCGGCCATCGCCGGGTCGGTGCCGACGGTCGTCTGGACCGTCGCGACGCCGTCGACGCCCATGAGCGTCTCCTCGGTGACCCGCGCGGCGCTGTCCTGCGCGTCGAGCGAGGCGCCGGGCCGGAACGTCTGCGTGACGGTGAGCGCGTCGGAGCCGCTGTCGCCGAGCAGGTTCGTCTCCAGCCGCGGCACGAGCGCCGCGGTGCCGCCGAGGATCGCCACCGCGACGAGCAGGCTGACCGCCGGGCGCCGCAGCACCAGGTCGAGCGTGGGCACGTACGCGCGCTGCCAGCGGGTGCGCCGCTCCTTCGCCTCGGCCGCGGCGCGGATGCGCGCGGCCTCCTCCTCGTCGACGGCCTGCGGCGCACGCACGAACCAGTAGGCGAGCACCGGCACGATCGTGATCGCCACGAGGAGCGAGGCGCCCATGGCCAGGCCGACGGTGATGGCGAACGGCCGGAACAGCTCGCCGGCCAGGCCGCCCACGAGGCCGATCGGCAGGAACACCGCCACGGTCGCGACGGTGGACGCGGTGATCGCGGCGGCGACCTCGCGCACCGCACCCGCGATGGCCGGCAGCTTCGCCTCGCCGTAGGACAGGTGCCGCTTGATGTTCTCGATGACGACGATCGCGTCGTCGACCACCCGGCCGATCGCGATGGTCAGCGCGGACAGCGTGAGGAGGTTGAGCGTGTAGCCCGTCGCGTACATGGCGGTGAACGCGGCCAGCAGCGACAGCGGGATCGACACCGCCGAGACGAGCGTCGTGCTCACCGACAGCAGGAAGACGAGGATGACGAGGACGGCGAAGCCCAGGCCGAGCAGGCCCTTCTCCGTCAGGCCGTGGATCGACTCCTCGATGAACGGCGCCTGGTCGAAGACGACGGCGACCTCGAGGCCCTCGGCCTCGGCGAGCTCGGCCAGGTCGGCCACCACCTCGCCGACCCCGTGCGAGACGTCGACGGTGTTGCCCTCGGGCGTCTTCGTCACGGAGATCGCGAGCGCGGGCTCGCCGTCCAGGCGCGAGTAGGAGTCGGGCGCCGCCTCGCCCTCGCGCACGGTCGCGACGTCGCCGAGCCGCAGGTCGCCCTCGCCGAGGGGCAGCGCCTCCAGGTCGGCGACGCTGGTCAGGGGGGTGCCGACCTGCACGGTCCACGTGGTCGCGTCCTCGGTGAGCTGCCCGGCGGGCACGACGACGCCGTTGCGCTCGAGCACCGTGCGCAGCTGCTCGACGTCGACGGTGCCGCGGGCGAGCGCCATGAGGTCGGGCGCGACGACGACCCGCCGCTCGGCCGCGCCCGTGACCGCGACCGACCGGACGCCGCGCACGTCCCCGAGCTCGGGCACGAGGACGTCGTCGACGAAGGCGCCGAGCGCGACCGGGTCGGCCCCGGCCACCGCGAGCTGCACGATCGGCAGGTCGTCGAGGGAGCCGGTGACCACCTGGGTCTCGACGTCGTCGGGCAGGACCTGCGCGATGCGGCCGACCGAGACCTGCACCTGCTGCGCGGCCCAGGTCATGTCGGTGCCGTAGTCGAAGAGCACCGTGGTGGTGGACACGTTGGCGGCCGAGCGCGAGGTGATCTCGTCGATCCCGCGCACGCCCGCGACGGCCTCCTCGATCGGGGCCGTGACCTGGTCCTCGACCACCTCGGGGGACATGCCCGGCGCGATCGCGACGACGACCGCGGCGGGCAGCTCGAGCGGCGGGATGAGCTCCTGCTCGAGCGACGTCAGGCTCACGACGCCGGTGAGGATCACGGCGATCGTGATGAGGGCGGTGACCGCGCGGAAGCGGAGGGACAGGCGGGCGAGCGCGGACACGCGTCATCTCCAGGGTCAGGTGCGAGAGGCGCCCACGATCGGGGGCCGCAGGTGCAAACGCGCGAGAGGGTACCGGGGTTCCGCGCGCGTCCCGCGCGCCCTCGCGTCCTACCCTTGCCTCCTGCACGGCGGGGCCGTGCCGGAGGGAGGACGGATGGCGGGCGGCCTCGCGGCGCTCCTGGACGACATCGCGGCGTTCGCGAAGCTCGCGGCCGCGTCGATCGACGACGTCGGCGCCGCGGCGGGCCGCGCGAGCGTGAAGGCGGCGGGCGTCGTCGTGGACGACACCGCGGTGACGCCGCGCTACGTGCACGGCTTCACGCCCGACCGCGAGCTGCCGGTGATCTGGCGGATCGCGCTGGGCTCGCTGCGCAACAAGCTCCTCGTCATCCTCCCGGGCGCCCTGCTGCTCAGCCAGTTCCTGCCGTGGCTGCTCACGCCGGTGCTCATGCTCGGCGGGACGTACCTGGCGTTCGAGGGCGCGGAGAAGCTCTGGGAGGCGGTGACCGGGCACCACCAGGAGGCCCGCGAGGTGCCCGCGGCCGCCGTCGGCCCCGACACCGAGCGGACCATGGTGCGCGGCGCCATCCGGACGGACCTCATCCTCTCGGCCGAGATCATGGTCATCGCGCTCGACGAGGTCGCCGAGGAGCCGCTCGGCTACCGCGCGGCGAGCCTCGTCGTCGTCGCCCTCGCGATCACCGCGCTCGTCTACGGCGTCGTCGCGCTCATCGTCAAGGCCGACGACGTCGGGCTGCGCCTCGCGGAGCGGCGCTCCGGCGTGGTGGCGGGGGCCGGGCGGCTGCTCGTGCGCGCGATGCCGCGGGTGCTCGCGGCGCTCTCGACGCTGGGGATCGCGGCGATGCTCTGGGTGGGCGGCCACATCCTGCTGCAGGGCGTGGACGACCTGGGCTGGCACGCGCCGTACGACCTGGTGCACCGGCTCGGGGAGCTCGTGCACGGCGTGCCCGGCGTCGGCGGGTTCCTCGCCTGGCTCGTGGACACGCTCGCCTCGGCGCTCGCCGGGCTGCTCGTGGGCGCCGTCGTCGTGGGCGCGTGGCACCTCGTGGGCCGGCTCCGCCGCCGCGGCGGGGCGGCCCCGGGGCACTGAGGACGCCGCACGCGGGTGGGCCGCGTGGGGAGGTTCACCCCGCGCGACTCCTCAGGAAGCGCGCGTCCCGGCCGATGGGTCCCTGGGGGCGCGTCCGGGGTGCGTCGTCGGAAGGGGCTCGTCATGGTCGACGCGCACCCCCCTGCACCCGCCGAACCCCCGATCCACCTGCCCGACGAGGTCCTCGTCCACAACCTCCTCGACGCCGCGGACGAGGTCATCTACTTCAAGGACCTGCACAGCCGCTTCATCCGCGTGAGCGCCGGGTGCGCGCGCGTGCACGGCCGGTCGTCGCCCGACGAGCTCGTCGGGCTCACGGACTTCGACCTGTTCGGGCAGGAGCACGCCCGCGCGGCCTACGAGGACGAGCAGCGCATCATCGCCACGGGCCGGCCCGTCGTCGGCAAGATCGAGCGCGAGACGCGGGACCACCGGCCCGACTCCTGGGCGTCGAGCAGCAAGTACCCCCTGCGCGACGCGGACGGCACGATCATCGGCACGTTCGGCGTGACCCGGGACATCACCGACCGGATCCACGCGGAGCGTGCGCTCGAGCGCGTCGTGCGCGAGCGCGAGGAGGCGAACGCCGAGCTGGCGCGCGTGTCCGCCGAGCTCGCCGCCGTCCTCGCGGCCTCGCCGGACGCCATCGCCCGCTACGGCCCGGACCTGCGCTACCGCTACGTCAACCCCGCGTGCGAGCGCCTGTGGGACCGCCGGGCCGTGGAGCTCATCGGCCGCACGGACCACGAGGTCTTCCCGGGCGCGCGCTTCGTCGGGCCGTGGGAGGAGGCGCTGCTGCGCGTGCTCGCGGAGGGCCTCGACGAGGACCTCCACCTCGCCGTCGACGCCGGCCCGGTCGAGGGGCGCTGGGTGCACGCGGCGCTGACCGCCGAGCCCGGCCCGGACGGGACCCCGATCGGCGTGCTCGCCTCGCTGCGCGACGTCACCGAGACCAAGCGCGCGGAGGAGGAGCTCGCGCACCGCGCCATGCACGACGAGGTCACCGGCCTGCCCAACCGGCGCCTCCTCATGGACCGCCTGCGCCACGCGCTCCTCGGGCTGCGCCGGCGGCCGGGCACGGTCGCGCTGCTCTTCGTCGACCTCGACCGCTTCAAGCAGGTCAACGACGCCCACGGCCACGACCAGGGCGACCGGCTGCTGCGCATCGTCGCCGAGCGGCTCGTGCACGCGGCCCGCGCGCACGACACCGTCGCCCGGCTCGGCGGCGACGAGTTCGTCCTGCTCTGCGAGGACGTCGACCCGGACCAGGGGGCGCGCGCCGTCGCGGAACGGGTGGTCGCCGCGCTGCGCGAGCCCTACCCGCTCGACGGCCTGGTCGTCGAGTCGTGCGCGAGCGTCGGGATCGTCGTGACGACCGACCCCGACGCCGACCCGGTCACCCTGCTGCGCGCCGCCGACCGCGCGATGTACCGCGTCAAGGAGGCGGGCGGCGACGGGTTCCGCAGCTCGCTCCCGCTCGTGGACGTGACGTAGGTCACAAGGCCCGGTCCGGCCCGCCCGGCGGCCCCTAGCCTCGCAGAGGGCTGACGGCCCACCGAGGAAGAGGGCGACGTGGGCGGACGGAGCGGGGGCGACGGCGTCCGTCCGGCTGCGCTCGCGGCCGCGATGACGCGGCGCGCCAGCACGCAGTCGTACCTGACGATCCGCTGGCTCGCGGACCCGGCCCGGCGCGCCGACGCGTTCGCGTTCTACGCGTACTTCCGCTGGCTCGACGACATGGTCGACGAGCACCTGCCCGACGCCGCCGCCCGCCGCGCGCTCGTCGACCGCCAGCGCCGCGTCCTGGGCCCGGCGGCCGGGCGGCCGGCGGACCTCGCCCCGGAGGAGCGGATGGGCGCCGCGCTGGCCGACGCGGCGGCGCGCCCGGGCGGCGCGGGCCTGGGCCGCGCGCTCGACGCGATGTGCGACGTCATGGCGTTCGACGCCGCCCGCCGCGGCCGCCTGGTGACCGCGGCCGAGCTGGACGCGTGCACGCAGGACCTCGCGGTCGCGGTCACGGAGGCGCTGCACCACTGCATCGGTCACGGCTGCCGGACGCCGCACGAGGGCCGGTACGTCGCGGTGACGGGCGCGCACGTCGCGCACATGCTGCGCGACATGGCGGAGGACCTCGCCGCGGGGTACTGCAACGTGCCCGCGGAGCTGCTCGACGGCGCGCCGCCCGCGTTCGCCGACCTCGCCGAGCCCGCGCTGCGGGCGTGGGTCCGCGACCGGGTCGCGCTCGCGCGCTCGTGCCTGGCGGCGGGCCGGCGGTACGTCGCGGGCGTGGACAGCGTGCGGTGCCAGCTGGCGGGCCACGCGTACGTGGCGCGGTTCGCCTGGGTGCTCGACGCGATCGAGGCCGACGGCTTCCGCCTGCGGCCCGCGTACCCGGAGCGGGCGACGGCGCGCGGCGGGCTCGCGATCGCCGTCGGGGGCGCGCGGTCGTGGCTGACGAGCCCGCGCCGGGCGGACGACCCGGTCGCGGTCGGCTGAACGGAGGACGCATGGCCAGGGAGGCGATCGTCGTCGGCGCGGGCGTCGGTGGGCTGTCGGCGGCGGCCCACCTCGCGCGGCGCGGCCTGCGCGTGACGGTGGTGGAGCGGCACCGGGGCCCGGGCGGGCGGCTCGGGCGGTTCACCCGGGAGGGCCACGTGTTCTCCACGGGCCCGACGCTGCTGATCATGCCGCTGCTCTACCGCACGGAGATGGCGCGCCTGGGCCTGGACGTCGAGACCGCGCTGGCGCCGCGGCGCGTGGACCCCACGTACGACGTCGTGTTCGACGACGGCGCCCGCCTCGCCATGACCTCGGACCTCGTCGCGATGCGCGACCAGCTCGAGGCGCTCGAGCCGGGCGCGTTCGGGGGCTTCCTGCGCTACGTCGACGAGGGCCGCGACCACTACCACCGGGCGATGCCTCGGCTCGTGGACCGCGACTTCCGCCGCTGGACGGACTTCCTGACGCCGGCGAACGCCCTGCTCGCGCTGCAGATCCGGGCGCTCCTGCCGCACTACCGGCACATGGGCCGGTTCTTCGCGACGCCGCGGCTCAAGGCGGCGTTCACCTACCAGGACGTCTACATGGGGCTGAGCCCGTTCAGCGCGCCGTCGACGTTCTCGCTCACCCCGTACAGCGAGCTCGCGCACGGCGTCTGGTACCCGACGGGCGGCATGTACCGGATCGCCGAGGCGCTCGCCGAGGCCGCCGAGGACGCGGGGGTGCGGTTCCGCTACGCGACCTCCGTGCGCCGGATCGAGGTCGCGGGCGGCCGGGCGACCGGCGTCGTGCTGGACGACGGCGCGGAGCTGGCCGCGGACGTCGTCGTCGCCAACGCGGACCTCGCCTACGTGTACCGCCACCTGCTGCCCGACGCGCGGGCCGCGGCGCGGATCGAGCGCCGGACGTTCTCGGGCTCGGCGATCAGCTTCTTCTGGGGGACCGACCGGCGGTACCCCGAGCTGGCGCCGCACACGCTCTTCCTGTCCGACGCCTACCGCGAGAACTTCGACCGGATCGAGCGCAACGAGCCGCTGCCGGACCGGCCGAGCGTGTACGTGCACGCGGCCACCCGGCTGGACCCGGCGGCGGCGCCGGAGGGGCGGGACACGCTCGTCGTCGTCGTGCCGACGGGGCACATGCGCTACGACGGCGACGACCCGGCGCTGCTGGCGCGCGAGGAGGAGGCGTGGGCGGCCGAGCGCGAGCGGGCGCGGGCCGCGGCGCTGGACCGGCTCGCGCAGGTGGGCGTGACGGACCTGGCGGAGCACGTCGTCGTCGAGGCGACGGCGACCCCGCCGACGTGGCGGGCCCAGCACAACCTCGTGCGCGGGGCGACGCACGGCCTCGCGCACACGCTCACCCAGCTCGCGTACCTGCGGCCGCACAACCGGCACGCCCGGTACCGGAACCTGTACTTCGCGGGGGCGAGCACGCACCCCGGCACGGGCGTGCCGACGGCGATGGTCTCCGGCCGGCTCGCGGCCGAGCGGGTGCTCGACGACGGCTGACGGCGCTCAGCCGGCGTTCGCGGCGGCGCGCTTGACCTCGTACATCGCGAGGTCGGCGGCGCGCAGGAGGCGCGAGGGGTCGAGCACGCCGTCCCACGACGTCGCGACGCCCACGCTCGCGGCGACCGGCAGCGGCGCGCCCTCGACGACGACGGGCCGCTCGACCGCGTCGATGACGGTGCGGCGCACGGCCGCCGGGTCGAGGGCGGCGTCGCCGACCGCGAGGACCGCGAACTCGTCGCCGGACAGCCGCGCCGCGATGGCCTGCTCGCCGAGCCCGGGCAGGGTGGCGGCGAGGCGGCGGCCGACCTCGACGAGGACGGCGTCGCCCGCGGCGTGCCCGTGCTCGTCGTTGACGCCCTTGAACGAGTCGAGGTCGAGGAACGCGAGCGCGACGGGCGGGCCGCCGCCGCCGCGCGTGCGCTCGGCCGCGAGCGTGGCGAGACGCTCGAGCAGCAGCACCCGGCCCGGCAGGCCGGTGAGCGGGTCGTGGGTGGCCTGGTGCCGCAGGATCCGCTCGGTGGCCTCGAGGCGGGCGACGAGCTCGTCGTTCTCGATGAGCGTCACGTGCTGGCGGGCGACGAGGAGCAGGACGACGGCGGCCGCGCCCACGACCTCCGGCGGGGCGAGGTCCCCGGCGCGGGCGTCGACGGCGAACACCGCCGTCGCGGGCAGGATGAGCGTGTAGGGCAGGTAGACGAGGCGGCCGCGCGTCGTGACGAGGCGGACGCGCGGCGACGGGCCGACGTAGTGCCGGTTGGCCCACCAGTAGAGGGCCCAGCCGACCCCCCACGCGGTCGGCAGGCCGAGGGCGAACGCCACGTCCGACGCCATGAGCACCGTGAGGCCCGCGAGGTACGCCAGGGGCCGGCCCCGGTGCCGGCCGCGCATCTCGGTGAGCACCATGCCCGCGCCCAGGACGATGACGCCGACGGTGGCGACCGGCACGGCGACCGCGGCGACCCCCTCCGGACCGTCGCCCGCCCGGGCGACGGCGGGCGCGAGCAGCCAGTGCCACCCGACGACGACCGCGCACGCGACGCCGATCCCGCCGTCGATGACGAGGCGCACCCGCGACCACGTCCCCCCGGCCCGCGCGGCGAACCACCACGAGCAGGCGACGAGGCCGACGGCGGCGAGCCGGCCGGCGTCGGCGACGAGCGGCGGCAGCCCGGCCAGCCAGGCCGCCGGCGCGACGAGCCACGCGAGCGGGAACGCGATCTGGAACCACCAGGCGCGCCGGCTGCGGTGGTCGGCGACGCCCCGGCCCGCCGCCCGGGCGCGGAGGAACGCGGCGACCGCGAGCGCCGCGTCGAGGGCGAGCCCGAGCTGCGCCGCGACGCCGCCGGCGGCGCCGAGCGCCAGGCGGGCGGCCAGCAGGCACGCCAGGGCGAGGGTCGTGCTCACCACCACCCCCCGGCCCCCTGGCTCGCCGACGCGTGTCATGCGGTGCCGTCCTCGCCTCTTTCCCGAGGGATCGGCCCCGCGGCCCGGGGGATGAGGGCTCAGGCGGGTGAAGCGACGGCGAGCCCCGCGCCGGTCCAGCGCAGGTGGGTGAGGTCGGGCACGACGACGTCGCAGGGCCCCTCGGCGGACGCGCCGACGCCGACGACGGCCCCCACCCCGGCCGCGCGGGCCGCGGCGATCCCGCTCGCGCTGTCCTCGAGCACGACGCAACGGGCGGGGTCGACGCCGAGCCGGGCGGCCGCGGCGAGGTAGGGGTCGGGCGCGGGCTTGCCGCGGGCGACGTCCTCCCCGGCGACGACCACGGCCGGTACGCGGATGCCGGCCGCGCGCAGGCGGGCGACGGCGAGCGCCCGTCCGGCCGACGTGACGACGGCGTGCGCGTCCGGCGGGAGGGACGCGACGAGCGCGGGTGCCCCGGGCACGGCGGCCGTGCCGGAGGCGCGCTCGAGCTCGAGGCCGTCGATCTCGGCCGTGGCCGCCTCGACGAGCTCCGGCGCGACGAAGCGCGCGACGGTCTCCCGCGACCGGACGCCGTGCACGCCGGCGAGCACCGCCTCCGGGTCGATCCCGCGGCGCGCCGCCCAGACCCGCCATGCGGCC
>JAAZAC010000052.1 GCA_012514545.1 Actinomycetales bacterium
CGACGAGCAACCCGGAGTGGTACGTCCGCCAGCTGGCCGCCGTCCGCCACCCGTTCCGGGTCGTCGGCGGGCCCGAGGTCCGCGCCGCCGCGCGCGACCTGGCTGCGCGGCTCGCCGCCGCCGTCGGGGACTTCACCTCCTGACCCGCGCACGGAGCCCGCCGGGGCGTGGCACCATGCGGGCCATGTCGCGCCGAGGGGGCCGTCGTCTTGCGTCGATCGGGCTGACGATCGGGCTGACGATCGGGCTGCTGGCACCGCCGGCGGGTGCGCTCGCCGCACCCGTCGCCCAGGCCGAGGACCTCACGCCCGGCCTGCGGATCGAGGAGGCGGTGACGTACACGGTGGGCCTGTCGGCCGCCGTCGTGCACGTCACGCACGTCGTCACGCTGACGAACGAGACGCCGGACGAGGTCAGCGGGGGCTGGATCACGGAGTTCTTCTTCCCCGAGTACGCGGTGGCCGTGCCGCCGAGCGCCACGAACCTCGCCGCGCGGCGCGACGGCCCCGGGCGCCTCGGCGTCCGGCTCGAGCCGGCGGAGGGCAGCTTCGCGACCGCCGTCGTCGACCTCGTGCCCGACCTCCGCTACGGCCGCACGCAGACCGTCCAGGTCACCTACGACCTGCTCCCCCAGCCGCCGCGCTCGGGCGCGCTCGCCCAGGTCAACCAGGCGTTCGCGACGTTCCCCGTGTACACGACGGCCGACCCCGGCCTCGCGACCGTGACCGTGAGCGTGCCGGTGGGGCTGTCGGTCGACGTCGTCGGCTCGACGATGCAGAGCACGGTCGCCGACGGCCGCCTCGTCTACACGGCGTCGGCGATCGCCGACCCCGCGCAGTGGTGGGCGATGGTCGTCGTGCGGGACGACGACGCGCTCGTCGGGCGCCTCGTGTTCTTCGACGACATCGGCGTCCACGTGCAGGCGTGGCCGGGCGACACCGAGTGGCTCGACTTCACGGCGGACCTCGTCGAGCGCGGGCTGCCCGCCCTCGAGGCCGCAATCGGGCGGCCGTGGCTCGTGCACGGCCAGCTCGAGGTCGTCGAGACGTCCGCGCCCTACGTGTACGGCTACGGCGGCTGGTACCGGCACGACAGGTCGCTCATCGAGGTCGGCGACGACCTCGACCCGCACGTCACCCTGCACGAGATGGCGCACGCCTGGTTCAACCCCGAGGCGCTCGACAGCCGGTGGCTCACCGAGGGCCTCGCGAACGAGTACGCCGCGCTCGCGATGGCCGAGCTCGGGCTCGGGCGGCCGGAGCCGTCGGACCTGCCCGAGCAGGGCCGGGTCCCGCTCAACGCCTGGGCCGACTTCGACCTGGACGACCCGGAGACGCCCGAGCGGGAGGCGTACGGCTACGCGGCGTCGTGGTGGCTGGTGCACGCGCTCGTCGCGGAGCTCGGGCCGGACGGGGTGTCCGACGTCGTCCAGGCGGCCATCGAGCGCGTCTCGCCCTACCCCGGGGCGGGGACCGGGGCCCTGACCCGGGTGCCGGACTGGCGGACCGCGCTCGACCTGTTCGAGGAGGCCGGCTCCACGACGGCGGAGCAGCACTTCCGCGACCTCGTCGTCACACCGGAGGAGGCGGCCCTGCTCGACGCGCGCGCCGCCGCCCGGGCGGAGTACGCCGAGCTCGTCGAGGCGGGCCGCGGGTGGGCGCCGCCCGCCGTCGTGCGGCGCGCCATGACCGACTGGGAGTTCGACGCGGCGACCGCGGCGATGCCGGCCGCCGCCGAGGCCTTCGCGCGGCGGGACGCCGTGGCGGAGCGCCTCGCGGCCATCGGCGAGGAGCTCTCCGACGAGGTCCGCGAGGACGTCGAGGCCGCGGGCGACGTCGCGACCCTGCGCGGCGTGGTGACCGCGCTGGGCGAGGCCGCCGACGCCGTCGTCGAGGGCACGACGGCGGTGCGCGACGCGAACGTCCTGGCGCGGCTGGGCATGCTCGTCCTCGACGCGGACGAGGAGGCGGAGCGGGCGCGCGCGGCCCTCGCCCGGGCCGACTACGACGCGGCCGAGCGGGCGGGGCGGGCCGCCGCCGACGGCGTCGGGACCGCGACGGCCGCGGGCGGCGGTGCGATCGGCGTGGTCCTGCTCGCCGGCGGGCTGCTCGTGGTGCTCCGCCTGCGCCGCCGCGGGCGGCGCCGGCCGCCCGAGGGCGAGGCGCCGGCCGAGCAGCCGACCGTGCAGCCGGCGATCCTGTAATTGCGGAGGCGGTGGCCATGGACCGGCTCACCCGCCTCTCCCCGCAGCGGGCGGCCGCGCTCATCCGGCGGAAGATGGCGGAGCTCAGCTAGGGCTCGACCGCGTCGGCGTCCTCGCCTACGGTCGGGCGGATGGACGTCATCCTCATCCCCGGCTTCTGGCTGACCGCCGAGTCGTGGGCGCCCGTCGTGCCCGCGCTCGAGTCCGCGGGCCACCGCGTACGTGCGCTCACCCTGCCCGGCAAGGGA
>JAAZAC010000320.1 GCA_012514545.1 Actinomycetales bacterium
AGCCCCAGCCGTAATCCTCGGACGGCGCGGGGTGGAGCGCGATGTCGTCCTCGTCCACGTCGCCGTCAAGGTCGATGTCGCCGAAGAGGCGCACGCTCAAGACCGTGAACCGGTTGGTCAGGTAGTGGACATCGTTGTTGGCGTCCACCCAGCGCCACAGCAGACGGTCGGCCCACGGGTAAGGACTCGCGCCGGTCCCTTCCGCATAAACCGGCTGGCCCTCCCGCACGGTGCCGCCGAACCCTGTGGTTTTGGCGGCGTCCTCGTAAAGCGCCAGGTTCCCCGTGCCGTTCACCAGTGACGCGGACATGACGCTTGCAGCGCGGTGTTCGGGGCAGGGGCAGCATTGGCCAAGAACAGGGCCGACAGGCCACAGTTCAATCAGATCGTCATCTCCCGCCACTTCGCCGTCACTATCGTCCAAGGTGAAGTCCGCGTCGTCATCGTCGTTGTTGACCGCGGCCGTCACGTCCTCGCCCCGGCCATACACGCGGTTCGTGCCGTTTGTCCCGCCGCCCCCGCCTCCGCCCACGCCTTCATCCACGGGGCCGCAAACGCATGCGGGGAGGATGTGCCCGCACATGTGGCACCACAGGGCCGAGCATTCCGCGTACCAGCAGCCGTGCTCGTGGCACCAGTCTTCAGGGCATTCCGCGTAGGGGCAGTCGTGCGTCGGGCAGATGTCCTCGCGGCACTCGGACACCGGACGCCCGTGGAACCCGCACCAGTCGCCGCCGGACGCCCCCGCGTTGTCGCAGGCGCAGAACCAGTGCTCGCAGCCGTGCCCGTCGCACCAGTCCGGCTCCCCGTCGGGCCGGGAGCATTTGGTCACCTCGCGGCACGCGACGCGCGGCTGGGACGCGCCCGCCGCGGTGAAGCGGAGCGAAACCGACGAGTCCCCCCCATCCCACGAGATGTTCGCGGACCTGCCCGTGGCGGACGATATGTCGCCGCCGTACCAGTACCACTGGCACGAGCCCTCCATCGGGGGGGATATCTTCGCGGCCACGGTCTTGGGCGCGTCCGCGTGGAAACAGACGCGCCCTGGCGGTTCGGGCGTGACGCTTACGACAGGCTGGGCGATCATCCCGCACGCGGCCGGCGCGCCGCCGGGGACGGGTGCTCCGCCGGTGAAGACGCCGCCGGGGTCCTGGAAGGCCGCGAACGCGGAAGACAGCGAGCAGGACAGGCTGACCGCGCAGGGCCGCGGCGCGGTCAGGGTGAGGCCGTAGGCGACGCCCTCTTTCAGGGTCAGCGTCCACGAGCCCGCCTTATGCAGGACGAGCGTGTGTCCGCCCACGTTCAGGACTGCCGGGCAGGGCAGGTCCGCGTTGAGCGTGACGGTCGCCTCGAACAGGACGGGCACCTGCGTCAGCTGCGGGCCGTCTGTGTTCACCGGCACGCTGGACATGTCGTTCGTGGCGGTCCCGGCCATCAGCTCCTTCCAGTCGGGCCAGCCGTCGCCGTCGGAATCGAGCGCGTTGTCCGCGGCGGGGTCGAGTCCGTGCGTGACCTCGAAAAGATACCCGAGGCCGTCGCCGCCCGCGTCCCCGTCCGGGTCGTCCCAGACCGCAGGCCGCGGGTCGATGCCGTCGGCCAGCCCGTCGCCGTCCGTGTCGGGGTCGAGCGGGTCCGTGCCGGCCGCGAGCTCGGCCGCGTCCTCCAGCCCGTCG
>JAAZAC010000053.1 GCA_012514545.1 Actinomycetales bacterium
CCGGCCGCATCCCGACGGAGCACGAGCGCATCCGCGCCGTCGTCGAGATCGCCCGGACGGCCGAGGAGGTGGGTCTCGACGTCTTCGCCCTCGGCGAGCACCACAACCCGCCGTTCTTCTCCTCCTCGCCGACGACGACGCTCGCCTACATCGCCGCGCAGACCGAGCGGATCATCCTCTCCACGGCGACGACGCTCATCACGACGAACGACCCGGTGAAGATCGCCGAGGACTACGCGATGCTGCAGCACCTCGCCGACGGCCGCGTCGACCTCATGCTGGGCCGCGGCAACACGGGCCCGGTGTACCCGTGGTTCGGCCAGGACATCCGCAACGGCATCGCGCTCGCGATCGAGAACTACGCGCTGCTGCACCGGCTGTGGCGGGAGGACGTCGTGGACTGGGAGGGCCGGTTCCGCACGCCCCTGCAGTCGTTCACGTCGACGCCGCGCCCGCTCGACGGGGTGCCGCCCTTCGTGTGGCACGGCTCGATCCGGTCACCGCAGATCGCCGAGCAGGCCGCGTACTACGGCGACGGGTTCTTCCACAACAACATCTTCTGGAACATCGAGCACACGGCGGCGATGGTCCGGCTGTACCGGCAGCGGTTCGAGCACTACGGGCACGGCTCGGCGGACCAGGCGATCGTCGGCCTCGGCGGGCAGGCGTTCATCCGGCCGAACAGCCAGGACGCGGTGCGGGAGTTCCGGCCGTACTTCGACGTGGCGCCGGTGTACGGCCACGGCCCGTCGCTCGAGGAGTTCACCGAGCTCACGCCGCTGACGGTGGGCAGCCCGCAGCAGGTCATCGACAGGTACGCGGCGATGCGCGAGCACGTGGGCGACTACCAGCGCCAGCTCTTCCTCATCGACCACGCGGGGCTGCCGCAGAAGACGGTGCTCGAGCAGCTCGAGATCCTCGGCACGGAGGTGGTGCCGGTGCTGCGCCACGAGATGGCGGCCGGCCGGCCGGCGCACGTCCCCGACGCGCCGACGCACGCCTCCCTCGTGGCCGCGGCGGGCGGCCCGCGCGACGCCACCGTGTACGCCGACGCCGACGGCGTCACCGGCCGCGCCCCGCAGGTGGAGGCGACGGCATGACCGAGCGCGTGATCGCCGTCGTCAGCGCGGGGCTGCGCGACCCGTCGTCGACCCGGCTCCTGGCCGACCGCCTGGGCGAGGCCACCGTGCAGGCCCTCGCCGCGCGCGGGATCGCCGCGACCACGCGGCTCGTGGACCTGCGCACGGTCGCCGCCGACATGACGACGGCGCTGCTCACCTCCGTGCAGTCGCCCGCCCTGGCCGAGGCGCAGCGCACGGTGACGCACGCCGACGGCCTGGTGGCGGTGTCGCCGATCTACTCCGGCTCGTACAACGGCCTGTTCAAGACGTTCTTCGACCTGGTCGAGGAGGACGCGCTCGAGGACATGCCGGTGCTGCTCGGCGCGACCGCGGGGACGGCGCGCCACTCGCTGGCGATCGAGCACGCGCTGCGCCCGCTGTTCGCCTACCTGGGCGCGGTGACGACGCCGACCGGCGTGTTCGCCGCGACCGACGACTTCGGCCACAGCTCCGCCGTGCGCGCCGACGACGACGTCGCCCCCCTCGCGGACCGCGTCGCCCGGGGTGGCGCGGAGCTGGCGCGGCTGGTCGCGACGAGCGAGCGCCGCCCGCCCGCGGACCCGCTCGCGCTGACCGAGTCGTTCGAGGACCTGCTGCGCGGCGAGTGAGGGCGAGGGCGGGGCGGAAGGGCCCCGCTCCCGAACCCTCGCCGGTACTACCGTGGCGGGACAGCGCCCCGTCGCGGACGGCGCCGCACGCCGCGACGCCACCGGGGGGCGCACGAGGAGCACCCGAGGAGCACCATGACGTACTACGTCCCCGTCGGCCCGGTCAGCCCGTACAGCCGGCTCGCCGCCGCCCTTCTGGCGTTCTTCTTCGGCGTCCTCGGCGTGCACCGCTTCTACGTCGGCAAGGTCGGCACGGGCCTCCTGCAGCTCTTCACCGCGGGCGGGCTCGGCATCTGGACCCTGATCGACCTCATCGTCATCCTCGTCGGCGGCTTCCGCGACAAGAACGGCCTGCCCCTGCAGCGCTGGTGAGGCGACGCCGGGCCGGGTAGGCCGCGACTGCCGCCGTGGGCGCCCAGGCAGCGCTCACGCCTGCAAGGCCCCGCCGCCGGCGCGCAGGCAGCGCCCACGCCTGGCCCGTGCCTGCGCCCGACCGGCCACCCGGGACCGGCGCCCGCGCCGTGGTGCACACGGTCCCGGAGGAGCGACGGCACGAGGACCGGTTCCAGGGCGTGCTCTGGACGGCCCACCTGTACGGCGAGGCGTTCCGTGGGGAGCTGCCGCGCGACGTGCCCTCGGGGTTCCCGCCGCCGGGAGTGCGCTGGGAGGAGGTGGGCTGGTACGCGGGACGAGCCGATGGGTGTGCCGGGCCGTCAGGCCCTAGTCCGCCGCCTCGGCGAGGGCGAGCCAGCGGTCCTCGAGCTCGGCGACCTGGGCGGCCAGGGCGTCGCGGCGCTCGGCGAGGGCGACGAGGCCGACGTGGTCGGTCGGGTCGTGCTCCGTCATCGCGCGGTCGAGGTCCGCGAGCTCCGCCGTCAGCCGGGACAGGCGGCGCTCCACCGCGGCCAGCTCCTTGCGCGCCGCCCGCCGCTCGGCCGCGGACGACGCGGGGCGCGCGCCGTCGGCGGCATCGGCACCGTCGGCACCGTCGGGGCCGCGCGAGCCCGCCCGCTCAGCCCGCTCCTCCGCCCGCTCCTGCGCCAGCCGGGCGACGAGGCGCAGGTACTCGTCGACGCCGCCGGGCACGTGCCGCAGCCGGCCGTCGAGGATCGCGTACTGCTGGTCCGTCACGCGCTCGAGCAGGTACCTGTCGTGCGACACCACGACGAGCGTGCCGGGCCACGTGTCGAGCAGGTCCTCGATCGCGGCGAGCATGTCGGTGTCCATGTCGTTCGTCGGCTCGTCGAGCACCAGCACGTTCGGCTCCTCGAGCAGCGTGAGCAGCAGCTGCAGGCGCCGCCGCTGCCCGCCGGACAGGTCGCGGACCGGCGTCGCGAGCTGCGCCGCCGTGAACCCGAGCCGCTCGAGCAGCTGCCCCGGCGTCAGGTCGCGGGCGTCCCGGCCCGCGCCCGCCCGGTACGTCGTCCGGTAGCGCGCGACGACGTCGGTCACCCGCTCGTCCGCGACGTCCGCGAGCTCGGCGAGGTCCTGGGACAGCGCCGCGACCCGCACGGTCTTCCCGCGCTTCACGCGCCCCGACGTCGGTGCCACCGCGCCCGTGATCAGCCCGAGCAGCGTCGACTTGCCCGCCCCGTTCGCGCCCAGGATCCCGGTCCGCTCGCCCGGCCCGAGGAGCCACGTGACGCCCCGCAGCACCTCGCGCGGGCCCTCCGCGCCGTCGAAGGTCACCGACACGTCGACGAGGTCGACCACGTCCTTGCCCAGCCGCGCCGTCGCGAGCCGCGCGAGCTCCGTGGGGTTGCGCAGCGGCGGCACGTCGGCGATGAGGGCGTTCGCCGCCTCGATGCGGAACCTCGGCTTCGACGTCCGTGCGGGCGCGCCCCGGCGCAGCCACGCGAGCTCCTTGCGCAGCAGGTTCTGCCGCCGCGCCTCGGCCGCGGCCGCCATCCGGTCCCGCTCCACCCGCTGCAGCACGTACGCGGCGTACCCGCCCTCGAACGGCTCCACCACGCCGTCGTGCACCTCCCACGTCGTGGTGCACACCTCGTCGAGGAACCACCGGTCGTGGGTCACCACGAGCAGCCCGCCCGCGCCCGCCGGCCAGCGACCCTCGAGGTGGGCGGCCAGCCACGTGATGGCCTGCAGGTCGAGGTGGTTCGTCGGCTCGTCGAGCACCAGCACGTCGTGCTCCCCGGCCAGCAGGGCGGCCAGCGCCACGCGCCGCCGCTCGCCGCCCGACAGGGTGCCCACGGCCGCGTCCCACGGCAGGTCCGCGACGAGCCCGGCCAGCACGTCGCGCACCCGCGCGTCGCCCGCCCACTCGTGTTCCGGCCGGTCCCCGACGACCGCGGCGCCGACCGTCAGCGACGGGTCCAGCACGTCGTCCTGCTCGAGCACCCCGATCCGGACGCCGCCGCGCACGGTGACCCGCCCGGCGTCGGGCGCGAGCCGGCCCGAGAGCAGCCGCAGCAGGCTCGTCTTGCCGTCCCCGTTGCGCCCGACGACGCCGATCCGGTCGCCCTCCGAGACCCCGACCGTCACCGACTCGAACACGACGGTCGTCGCGAACTCCAGGCGGAGGGACTCGCCGCCGAGCAGGTGGGCCACGGGTGACCAGGGTAGGCGCCGTAGAGTGACGGGCCGTGACCTCGTCCGCGCCCGACGCCGGGCCCTCGCTCGCCCGGCTCGTCGTCGTCGGCGTCGCGGGCGGGCTGCTGTCCGGCACGTTCGGCGTGGGCGGCGGCGTGATCATGATCCCGCTGCTCCTGCTGCTCGCGCGCCTGCCCGAACGGCGCGCGGCCGCGACGTCGCTCGCCGCGATCGTCCCGGCGTCGGCGGCGGGGGTGGTGACGTACGCGGTGCGGGGGGACGTCGCCGTCGGCGCCGCGCTGCTCCTCGCGGCGGGCGCGATGGCGGGCTCGCTCGTCGGCACGCGGCTGCTGCGGCGCGTGCGCGTCGCCGTGTTCCGGTGGCTGCTCGCGGCGCTGCTGGTGGTGGCGGCGGTGCAGCTCTTCGTCACGTTGCCCGCGCGCGACGGCGGGCTCGACCTCACCTGGCCGCTCGTGCCCGGCCTGCTCGCGCTCGGCCTGGTCACCGGCGTGCTGTCGGGGCTGTTCGGGATCGGCGGGGGGATCGTCGTCGTGCCGGTGCTCATCGCCGTGTTCGGGGTCAGCGACCTCGTCGCCAAGGGTACGTCGCTGCTCGTCATCGTCCCGACGGCGATCACCGGCACGGTCTCGAACGTCCGGGCGGGGCTCGTGCGGGTCCGCGACGGGCTCGCGGTCGGGCTGCCGGCGGCGGCGGCGTCCGCGGGCGGGGCGCTGCTCGCGGGGCTGCTGAGCCCGCGCTCGTCGGCGGTGCTGTTCGGGGCGCTGCTGCTCGTCTTCGCCGCCCAGATGGTCCGGCGCGCGCTCCGCGGCCGCTGACCGGGCGCCGCGGGGCTCGCATCCTCGAATCGATTCGCGCGCCCCGCTAGGCTGCCGCCCAGCACGACCGGCGAGGAGGCCGAGATGCAACGTGCCGTGTACTTCGACGGCTGGTACCGCGGCGACTGGTGCCAGCACCCCTCGATGCCGCCGCGGCGCCTGGCGATGCTCGACGACCTCGAGGCGATGCGCGCGACCACGCTCGTGTGGGCGGGCCTGGGCGGCGGCTCGATCAGCCTGCCGTACCTCGAGGAGGAGGCGTACGGCCCGGTGCCGGCCCGGTTCCGCCAGTACGGCTACGTCACCGAGTCCGAGTTCATCGCGCACGCGCGCGAGCGCGGCATCGAGCTGTTCGCCATCGTCTTCGAGGCCCAGGCGTGGGAGCTGCCCGCCGAGCTGGACGACGACGGCGAGGTCCTCGCCCTGACCGTCACCCGCGGCGTCGGGCGCCGCACGACGGTGGGCCTGCGCGAGTTCGCCACCGACACCGGCCCCGCGTCGTGGCGGCCGTTCCGGCACTGGTTCCCCGACGGCCTGACGACGTCGGCGGGCGAGCCGGTGACGGACCTGTGGACCGAGGTCGCCGCCAAGGACCTCGACGGCGAGCCGTACCACACGCACTGGGTCGAGATCGCGGAGCGCGACCAGGCCTGCCTCTACGGCGACCGCAACAACCCCGTGTGGCGGGAGTACCTGAAGAAGGTCGTCGAGGTCCAGATCGACGCCGGCGCCCGCGCGGTCCAGCTCGACGAGACCGAGACCCCGCTCGGGGCCCTGCGCTACGGCGGCTGCTTCTGCCGGGACTGCATGGCCGTCGTCCGCGACCACCTCGCCGCCCTGCCCGAGGACGAGCGCCCGGCCGAGCTCGCCGGCGTCGACCTCGCCACGTTCGACTACGCCGCCTACGTCCGCGCCCACGGCGCCGTCGCCCGGCAGAACCCGCGGTCCCTGCCGCTGTACCAGCACTGGAGCCGCGCGCTGCAGGAGGCCGTGCCGCGCACCTTCGCCGAGATCGCCGACCACGCCCGCGCGTACGGCGCGAGCAAGGGCGTTCGGGTCGAGGTCGCCGGCAACTTCTTCGACTGCGCGCCGGTGTACGACCCGGTCGTCGACCACGTCGACGTGCTCGTCACCGAGATGCGCGAGACCCGCGCGATGCAGCCGTGGTGGTTCCGGCACGGCGTGGGCATGGCGCGCGGCAAGCCGCTCGTCGCCGTCGAGAACCCCTACGGCGGCGGGATCATGGAGCGCCTCGTCGCGGACCTCGCGCGGGGCCGCGCCTACGACATGTTCCGCACGACGATCTTCGAGGCCAGCGCGATGGGCGCGACCATGGCGCTGCCGTACGGCTCCTGGCTGGGCAACGAGATCAAGGACGCGTACTGGGTGCCGATGGAGCTCGCGGCCGCGACGGGCCGGTTCCTCGAGCGGGTCGACCCGCTCCTGTCGAACGTCTCGCCGCACCGCACGGCCGTCGTGTACTCGGTCGCGAGCCTCATGCGCGACTGGGTCGACGGCGACCAGAACAACGAGGGCGACCGCTGGTACCCGCCGGTGGAGCAGGACCTGCCGCCGACCTCGTACTGGGAGACCGTCGAGAGCCTGTCGCGCTCCGCGCGCTGCTACGACGTCGTCGTGCTCCCCGACGAGGAGCTGCGCCCGAACGACGTCACGGCGGAGACGCTCGCGCGCTACGACGTCGTCGTGCTGCCCGACGTGTGGGCCGTCAGCCCCGCCCAGCACGAGGAGCTGGTGCGCTACCTGGAGGCGGGCGGGCGCGTCGTCGTGCACGGCGCCTACGGGACGGGTCTGCCCGACGGCGCGGCGGAGCGCCTCCTCGCGCACCCGGGCACGGTCCGGGCCGCCTCCGTGGACGACGTCGCCTGGCAGGTGGCCGTCGACGTCGAGGTCCCGCTGGGGGACCGGGCCGCGGTGAGTCTGCAGGTGGCGCCCGCGGGCGGGGTCGCCGTGCACCTCGTCAGCTACGACTACGACCCGGAGGCGGACGCCAACCGGCCCGTGCGCGACCTGCCGGTCGCGGTGCGCGTGGGCGGCCCGTTCACGCGGGCCACGGTGGTCCGGCCCGACGCCGACGACGTCGACGTGCCGGTCGTGCTGGACGGCGACGCGTGGCGCGTGGTCGTGCCCGAGCTCGTGACGTACGCGATCGTGCACCTGCGCTGAGGGACAGGGCGACGGCCGGGGCGGCGGCGGGGGCGGTGGTGCCGGTCGGCTAGCATCGGCGCGTGACGATGACAGAGTCGCGCGCCGATGCCGCGCTCCCGGACCTCGACCAGGCGGCGTCCTCCGCCGCGTCCTGCCTCTTCCGCGGGTTCGCCGACCCGTCACGGCTGGCGATCGTGCGCCACCTGCTCCTCGGCGAGCACCGCGTGGTCGACCTGACCCGCCACCTCGGGCTCGCCCAGTCCACGGTCTCCCAGCACCTCGCGTGCCTGCGCGACTGCGGCCTCGTCACGTCGCGCGCGCAGGGCCGCGCGTCCGTCATCGCGCTCGCGCACCCCGAGGCCACGCGCGACCTGCTGCGCGCCGCCGAGCGCCTGCTCGACCTCACGGGCGACGCGGTCGAGCTGTGCCCCACCTACGGCGCCGGGGCGTCCCGGTGAGCGCGCCGGCGACCGCGCCCGCCGCGTCGACCACCGAGGTCACCGCGCTCACCCGCCGCGGGCTGCGTCTGGCCCGGCTCACCGTCGGGTACAACGTCGTCGAGGGCGTCGTCTCCGTGGCGGCGGGGCTCGCCGCGGGCCTCGTCTCCGTCGTCGGCTTCGGCGTCGACTCCGCGATCGAGTCCGCCGCCGGGGTGATCGTCGCGCTGCGCCTGTCCGCCCGGCTGCGTCACGGCGACACCGACGAGCGGCGCGAGCGGCTCGCGCTGCGCGGCGTCGCGGTGACGTTCTTCGTGCTCGCCGCCTACGTGACCGTCGAGGGCGTGCGCTCGCTCGTGGCGGGGGAGGAGCCCGACCGCTCTCCGGTCGCGATCGCCGTCCTCGTCGCGTCGATCGTCGTCATGCCGCTGCTCGCGCGCGCCAAGCGCCGGGTGGGTGAGCGCCTGCGCGACCCGCTCGTGCTCGCCGACGCCGCCGAGACGCGCATCTGCGTCCTGCTGTCCGTGTCGACGCTCGCCGGACTCCTCCTGCACGCCCTCACCGGGGCGGCCTGGCTCGACCCGGTGGCCGGCTTCGTCATCGCCGCCTTCGCGGTGCACGAGGGCCGTGAGGCGTGGGAGGGCGAGCTCCTCGAGGACGGGGCCGAGGACGACGGATGACCCACGACCACGTGACCGCGACCGGTCGGCACCGCCGCCGGCTCGCCGTCGTGCTCGCGCTCACGCTCGCGATCGCGGCGCTGCAGGTGGTCGGCGGCCTCGTGTCCGGCTCGCTCGCGCTGCTGGCCGACGCCGGGCACATGGTGACCGACGCCGCCGGGGTCGCCATCGCGCTCGGCGCGGCCACGGTCGCCACGCGGCCCCCGACGCCGCGGCGCACCTTCGGCCTGCTGCGCGCCGAGGTGCTCGCCGCCCTCGCCAACGGGCTGCTGCTCGTCGTGCTCGCGGTGTGGGTCGTCGTCGAGGCCGTGCGCCGCTGGGCCGCGCCGCCCGAGGTGACGGGCGGCGTCATGCTCGCCGTCGCCGTCGTCGGCCTGGCCGCCAACCTCGTCTCGCTGCGCCTGCTGCACGGCGGGCGGCACGAGTCGCTCAACGTCCGCGGCGCCTACCTCGAGGTGCTCGGCGACCTGCTCGGGTCGGTCGCCGTGGTGGTGTCCGGCGTCGTCGTCGCGACCACCGGGTGGGTGCGCGCCGACGCCGTGGCCTCCGTCGCGATCGGCGCGCTCATCCTGCCGCGCGCGTGGTCGCTGCTGCGCACCGTGCTCGACGTGCTGCTGGAGGCCACGCCCGCGCACCTCGACCTCGAGGCCGTGCGCCGGCACATCGGCGAGACGCCCGGGGTGCTCGACGTGCACGACCTGCACGCCTGGACCATCACGAGCGGGGTCTCGGCGCTGTCCGCGCACGTGGTCGTCGCCGACGACGCGCTCGCCTGCGGACCCGACGGCGCCGTGCTCGACGAGCTGTCCGCGTGCCTCGCCGACCACTTCGCCATCGAGCACTGCACGTTCCAGCTCGAGCCCGCCGGGCACACCGCGCACGAGGGCCCGCACCACGACTGACGCCGCGCGCGGACCCGGCGGCTCAGGCCTTCTTCTTGGGCCGGGACGGGCCCTTCGCGCCGCGCGAGAACGCCCACAGGTCGATCCCGGCGTCGACGGCGTGCTGGTCGATCGCGGCGAGCTCGTCGTCGGAGAACGACAGGTTCTCCAGCGCGCGCAGGTTCTCCTCGAGCTGGGGCACGCTGCTCGCGCCCATGACGAGCGAGGTCACGCGCGGGTCGCGCAGCGCCCACGCGAGCGCCATCTGGGCGAGCGTCTGGCCGCGGTCGCGCGCCATCCCCGCCAGCGCGCGGACGTGCGCGAGCGCCTGGTCGGTGAGCAGGTCCGGCGACAGCGACGTGCCGCGCGCCGCGCGCGACCCCTCGGGGATGCCGTCGAGGTACTTGCCCGTGAGCATGCCCTGCGCGAGCGGCGAGAACGCGATGCAGCCGACGCCGAGCTCCTCGAGCGTGTCGAGCAGCCCCTCGGTCTCGATCCAGCGGTTGAGCATCGAGTACGAGGGCTGGTGGATGAGCAGCGGCGTGCCCAGGTCGGCCAGGATCTCGGCCGCGCGCCGCGTGTCCGCGGGGGAGTAGCTCGAGATGCCCGCGTACAGCGCCTTGCCCGACCGCACCGCGGCGTCGAGCGCGCCCATGGTCTCCTCGAGCGGCGTCGTCGGGTCGAAGCGGTGGCTGTAGAAGATGTCGACGTACTCCAGGCCCATCCGCCTCAGCGACTGGTCGAGGCTCGCGAGCAGGTACTTGCGCGAGCCGCCGCCCTGCCCGTACGGGCCGGGCCACATGTCGTAGCCGGCCTTCGTCGAGATGACGAGCTCGTCGCGGTACGGGCGCAGGTCCTGGCGCAGCAGGTACCCGAAGTTGGTCTCCGCGGCGCCGTACGGCGGGCCGTAGTTGTTCGCCAGGTC
>JAAZAC010000054.1 GCA_012514545.1 Actinomycetales bacterium
GGGAGCGGGCGAACCTGTCGATCTGCGCGCCGTGGTCGTTGAAGTAGTACTCGCGGGTGACGTCGGCGCCGCACGCCGCGAGCACGCGCGCGAGGGCGTCGCCGACGGCAGCCCAGCGCGCGCCGCCGATGTGCAGCGGGCCCGTGGGGTTGGCGGAGACGAACTCGAGGTTGATGCGCTCGCCCGCGAGCGTCGTCGACGTGCCGTAGGCCGGGCCGGCCTCGACGATCGTGCGGGCGAGCTCGCCCGCGGCCGCGACGTCGAGGGTGACGTTGAGGAAGCCGGGGCCCGCCACGTCGACCTTCGCGACGCCGGGCACCTCGGCCAGGCGCGCGGCGATGAGGCCGGCGAGGTCGCGCGGCGCCATCCCGGCCTTCTTGCCGAGCTGCAGGGCGACGTTCGTCGCCCAGTCGCCGTGCTCGCGCTGGCGGGGTCGCTCGACGGAGACCTCGGCGGGCACGTCCTCGGGGGCGAGGGCGACGGCGCCCTCGGCGACGAGGCCGGTGAGGACGGCGTGCAGCGACTGGGCGAGCTCGGCGGGGGTCACCGGCAAAGCCTAGCGACGCGCGGGCGCACCGATCGTTCCGGCCCCCGGGCCGCCCGGGCGACGCCCCGCCGGTGAGCCGTGGTCGCGCCCGCGCGCCCCCCTGGTGTTGACTTCGTGTCACGACAGCAGGAGGTGGGATGACACGGCGGACCAACCTCATCGATCAGGCAGTGGGTCGACTGCGCCAGCAGATCACCTCGGGGGCCTGGCCCGTGGGGACGCGCATCCCACCGGAGCCGGAGCTCACCGAGCTCATCGGCGTCGGCCGGAACACCGTGCGGGAGGCCGTGCAGTCGCTTGTCCACGCCGGCATGCTCGAGCGGCGCCAGGGCTCGGGCACGTACGTGATCTCCGACTCCGAGCTCGGGACGGCGATGGGCCGCGAGATCGCGGGCGCGCACCAGCGCGACGTGCTCGAGGTGCGGCGCAGCCTCGAGGTCGAGGCCGCGCGGCTCGCGGCGCAGCGGCGCACCGAGTCCCAGCTCGCCGAGATGCGCGAGCTGCACGACCGGCGGGCGGCGGCGTACGCGGCGGGCGACCTGGACACCGCGACCGACGCGGACCTCAACCTGCACCGCAAGATCGCCGAGGCCGCGGGCAACCCGGTGCTCCTCGCGCTCTACGAGACGCTGCTGGACGCCGTCGTCGCGAACATCCGGTTCAACTTCGAGCACCCGGCCGAGCAGGACGACCACGCGCACACCGCGCTCGTCGACGCGATCGCCGCCCAGGACGCGACGGAGGCGATGCAGCAGATCGACGACTACCTGTCCCTGTTCATCGGCGACGAGCCCGTCGGCTGAGCCCGCGCCGCCCGTCGCCCCCGCTCGCCCGACGGCGGCCCGGCGGGCGCTGGCTGGTAGTGTTCTGCCCCGTCCCGCCCGAGTAGCTCAGCGGATAGAGCGTCTGCCTCCGGAGCAGAAGGTCGCAGGTTCGAGTCCTGTCTCGGGCACCACACGAAGGGCCCCGTCCGGGCAAGGTCGGGGCCCTTCGTCGTCTCCGCTGACCTGCGAGATCGCGCCCCGCCCGGCGCCGCCGCCGACGCACCCCGTGGCGGGTGGGGCCCGCGGGCCCAGGACACGCGTGAGCCCCCGGATCGCTCCGGGGGCCCACGTGCGTGTATGACGGCTCGACCGTGCGGCGCGCGACCGACGTCGGGACGCCGACCGGCGCGGCTGCGGCGGTCAGACCTCGGTGTCGCGCGGCTGCGGGATGCCGGTGAGCAGGCTCCGGACCTCGGCCTCGCTGTAGCGCCGGTGGCCGCCCAGCGTGCGGATCGCCGAGAGCTTGCCGGCCTTGGCCCAGCGCGTCACGGTCTTCGGGTCCACGCGGAACATGCTCGCCACCTCAGACGGGGTGAGCAGTGCGCCGGGCGCGTCGGTACGGTTCACCCTGGCTGGGGTCTGAGGGGACATCTAGCACTCCTTGTCGTTCGGTCCGCCCGGCCGACCTCGTGGGCCCCGTGGCTTTGCGTCCCCACCTCGCGGTGGGTTTGCCCTTCTCGCTGACGTGGGACAGGCTGCCATAAATCCGGACATCGATGGTGGGACCAGTCGCCCGGAGCGGGAAGAATCACCCGTTCGGCACAACGCGGTCACCCGACCGGCGTAACGCCTCGAAACCCCTTTCGGCCCTCCTCGCCGGCTCCGGCGTCGAAACGCATCGATCGCCCGGGCCCCCGGGACGGCCTCCGGGGGCCGCTAGGTTGCCCCCATGACCGACCCGCGCGACCTGCTCGACGCCGCCACCCTGCGCGCCCGCGGGTGGCTCAAGTGGACCGCGACGCCCGACGCCGAGATCGCGGCCTGGGTCGCCGAGTCCGACCTCGGCACGGCGCCCGCGGTGGCCGAGGCGCTGCGGGACGCGGTGGCGCGCGGCCTCGTGGGCTACCTGCCGCCCGCCGTGCGGCGCGAGCTCGCCGAGTCGTTCGCCGCCTACGCGCGCGACGCGCACGGCTGGGCGGTCGACCCGGCGCGCGTCGTCCCGGTGGGGCACGTCACGGAGGCGCTGCGCACGGCGATCGACCTCTTCTCACGCCCCGGGTCGCCCGTCATCCTCCCGACGCCGGCCTACATGCCCTTCGTCACGGCGCCGACGACGTGGGGCCGGCCCGTCCTCGAGGTGCCGATGGTGCCCGACGGCGACGGCCGGGCCACCCTCGACCTCGACGCGGTGGCGGACGCGTTCCGCGCGGGCGGCCACCTGCTCGTGCTGGTCAACCCGCACAACCCGACCGGGCGCGTCGCCCGGGCCGACGAGCTCGCCGCGCTCGCCGAGGTCGTCGACCGGCACGGCGGGCGCGTGTTCGCCGACGAGATCCACGCCCCGCTCGTCCACGCGCCGGCGCGGCACGTCCCGTACGCGTCGGTCTCGCCCGCGGCGGCCGCGCACGCGATCACCGCGACCTCGGCGTCGAAGGCGTGGAACGTGCCCGGCCTGAAGTGTGCGCAGGTGGTGCTCACCAGCGACGCCGACGCCGCGACGTGGGCCCGCGACGACGTCCTGCTCACCGAGGGCGCGTCCACGCTGGGCGCGGTGGCGAACGCCGCGGCGTACGCCCACGGGCGCGAGTGGCTGGCGGACACGCTGGCCTACCTCGACGGGAACCGCCGCGCGCTCGCCGAGGTCCTCGCGGATCTGGCGCCCGAGGTCGGCTACCTCCCCCCGGAGGGCACGTACCTCGCGTGGCTCGATCTGCGTCGCGCGCTGGCCGCCCTGCCCGACGGCGAGCGGCCGGGTGGGTCCCTGGCGTCCTGGCTGCGGCGGCGCACGGGCGTCGCGGTGACCGACGGCGCCCTGTGCGGCGCGGCCGGCGTCGGGCACGTGCGCCTCAACCTCGCGATGCCGCGCCCCATGGTGGTCGAGGCAGGCCGGCGGATCGCGGCCTGCCTCGACCGCTGAGCCCGCGGGCCCGGCGAGGGCCCGCGGGCCGGGCCCGTCAGGACGTCGCGGGCTGGGGCTGCGGCTCGCCGGCGCCGATCGCCGTCGCGCTCGTGGCGTGCTGGATCTCGATCCGGCGCGGCCGCGCCTCCTCGGCGACGGGGATCGTGAGGGTGAGCACGCCGTCGGCGTAGCTCGCGGTGATCTGGTCGAGGGCGAGGCCGCGGCCGAGCTGGAGCTGGCGCACGTAGGTGCCGGTCGCCCGCTCGCGCGCCAGCCACTGGACGTCGGAGTCGGTCCGGGCCGTGCGCTCGGCGCGGATCGTCAGCATGCGGTCCTCGACGGCGACGTCGATGCTGCCCGGGTCGGCGCCCGGCAGGTCGACGTGCATGACGTAGTGGTCGCCCGTCCGGTACAGGTCGATGGGCATCGCGGGCACGCTGGCGGTCGCGTCCCGCATCGCCGTCATCATCTGGTCCATCCAGCGGGCGGTCTCGGCGAACGGGTCGAATCGCGTAGCCACGCTCGGTCACCTCCTCCTGGTGGCGGCCCCGGACCTTCCGGGGCGCCCGCGTGGACCCGGGCGGAGGCCGGCTGGGTGCAGCCTCCGCGCCGGGCGGCTACACACCATCAGTGTTAG
Organism: Actinomycetales bacterium; assembly: GCA_012514545.1. Taxonomy (GTDB): domain Bacteria; phylum Actinomycetota; class Actinomycetes; order Actinomycetales; family Cellulomonadaceae; genus Actinotalea. The sequence continues at coordinate 4,068 of JAAZAC010000054.1, forward strand.
CACTCTCGCGTCGCGAGTGCCAGTGATGGGACGATTCCCGGGACCCGCCGGTGAAATAGCCCACTGTCCGCCGGGACTTTGGGCACACAGTTCGGGCTCCCCCTCCGCCTAGCGTCGATACCGGATCAAGGGCGATCCGCAGCCGATGTCCCTTGAGGCCCGGGAGGATCCCCGTGAGCACCAGAAGCCGTGGCGAGACCGCCGCGATCCCGACGCAGAAGCACGGCCCCGCGGCCGCGTCGATCGACGCGCTCGTGGCCGGCGCCACCAAGGCCCTCGCGGCCTACGCCAGCCTCACCCAGGAGGACGTGGACCACATCGTCAAGAAGGCGTCCGTCGCCGCGCTCAACAAGCACGGCGAGCTCGCCCGCCTGGCGGTGGAGGAGACCGGCCGCGGCGTCTTCGAGGACAAGGCCGTCAAGAACATCTTCGCGTGCGAGCACGTCACGCACTCGATGGCCGACCTCAAGACCGTCGGCATCGTCGGCCGGGACGACCTGCACGGCATCGTGGAGATCGCCGAGCCGGTCGGCGTCATCTGCGGCGTCACGCCCGTGACCAACCCGACGTCCACCGCGATCTTCAAGGCGCTCATCGCCCTGAAGACCCGCAACCCGATCATCTTCGCGTTCCACCCGTCCGCGCAGGAGAGCTCGGTCGCCGCGGCCCGCGTCGTGCGCGACGCGGCCGTCGCCGCCGGCGCCCCCGAGCACTGCATCCAGTGGATCGCCGAGCCGAGCATCCAGGCCACGAACGAGCTCATGAACCACCCGGGCGTCGCGCTCGTGCTCGCCACCGGCGGCAACGGGATGGTCCGGGCCGCGTACTCGTGCGGCAAGCCCGCCCTCGGCGTCGGCGCCGGCAACGTGCCCGCCTACATCGAGCGGACCGCCCGGCTCGCCCGCGCCGTCAACGACGTCGTCATGTCCAAGGCGTTCGACAACGGCATGATCTGCGCCTCCGAGCAGGCCGCGATCCTCGACGACGCGATCTACGACGCCGCGATGGCGGAGTTCGCCCGGCTGCACGCGTACCGCTGCTCGCCGGAGGAGAAGGCGAAGCTCGAGCGCCTCATCTTCGGCGTCGACGCGGCCGGCGCGAACTGCGCGGAGGCCAAGCTCAACGCCGCCGTCGTCGGCCAGAGCGCCGTGCGCGTCGCCGAGATGGCCGGCTTCACGGTCCCCGCGGACACGTCGATCCTCCTGGCCGAGGTGTCCGGGGTCGGCCCGGCGGAGCCGCTGACGCGCGAGAAGCTCTGCCCGGTCCTCGCGGTCCTCCGCGCGGAGACCACCGAGCACGGCATCACGCTGGCCGAGCAGATGGTCGAGTTCGACGGCCTGGGCCACAGCGCCGCGATCCACTCCGAGGACGCCGCGCTCGTCGAGGAGTTCGGCCGGCGCGTCAAGGCGGTCCGGGTCATCTGGAACTCGCCCGCGTCGCTCGGCGGCATCGGCGACATCTACAACGCCTTCATCCCGTCGCTGACCCTCGGCTGCGGGTCGTACGGCGCGAACTCGGTGTCCAACAACGTCTCGGCGGTGAACCTCCTGAACATCAAGCGCATCGGGCGCCGGAACAACAACCTCCAGTGGTTCAAGGTCCCGGCCAAGACGTACTTCGAGCCGAACGCGATCCGCTACCTCGAGGACATGGCGGACGTGAACCGGGTGACGATCGTCACCGACCCGACGATGACCCGCCTCGGGTTCGTCGACAAGGTGCTCGACGTGCTCGCCCGCCGGCCGAACAAGGTCGCGCTGCAGATCATCGACAACGTCGAGCCGGAGCCCAGCATCTCGACCGTCGACCGCGGCGCCGAGCTCATGCGCGAGTTCCGTCCGGACACGATCATCGCCCTGGGCGGCGGCTCGCCGATGGACGCGGCCAAGGTCATGTGGCTGCGCTACGAGCACCCGGAGATCGTCTTCTCCGACATGCGGGAGAAGTTCTTCGACGTCCGCAAGCGCGCGTTCAAGTTCCCGACGCTCGGGAACCTCGCCAAGCTCGTCTGCATCCCGACGACGTCGGGCACGGGCGCCGAGGTCACCCCCTTCGCGGTCATCACCGACCCGAAGACGGGCCTGAAGTACCCGCTCGCGGACTACGCCCTGACGCCGACGGTCGCCATCGTCGACCCGGTGCTCACCGGCGAGATGCCCGGCTCGCTCGCGGCGGACTCGGGCTTCGACGCCCTCACGCACGCCACCGAGGCGTACGTGTCGGTCTACGCGAACGACTTCACCGACGGCATGGCGCTGCACGCCATCAAGCTGATCTTCGAGAACCTCGAGCGGTCGGTGAAGGGCGGCCCGGACGCCGACCGCGCGCGGGAGAAGATGCACAACGCGGGCACGATCGCCGGCATGGCGTTCGGCAACGCGTTCCTCGGCATCGTGCACGCGATGGCGCACACCATCGGCTCCACGTTCCACCTCGTGCACGGGCGGACCAACGCGACGCTCCTGCCGCACGTCATCCGCTACAACGGCACCGTCCCGACCAAGCTCACGAGCTGGCCGAAGTACGAGTCCTACGTGGCGCCCGAGCGGTTCCAGGAGATCGCCCGCAGCCTCGGCCTGCCGGCCTCGACGCCCCAGGAGGGCGTGGAGTCCTACGCCGCCGCGGTCGAGCGGCTGCGGGACGCGGTGGGCATCCCGCCGTCGTTCCAGGCCCAGGGGGTCTCGGAGCAGGCGTTCATCGGCAAGCTCGACGACCTCGCGATGCGGTCGTACGAGGACCAGTGCGCGCCCGCGAACCCGCGCATGCCGATGCTCGACGACATGAAGGACCTCATGACCGCGGCGTACTACGGGACGTCGCTGGAGGACGTGCGCCGGCGGCGCGCGGCGTCGGCCGACGACCGGTCAACCCAGGAGGCCGGGAGCGTCGCCTGACGCGGGTGGGCCCGCCCGGTCGCGCGGGCGGGCCCACCCACCACCACCCCCACGGCCCGGGCAGCTGCCCGGGCCGTCGGCGTCCCGGAGCGACACGGCAGCGCCGCGTGACGGCACCTTCGCGGCACGCCCCGCGATGACGGGCGCGCGGGCCGGTCCGCCCACTAGCCTGCCGGGGTGATCACCCAGCCTGCGACCGATGCCCCGGCCCCGCTCTCCGGCCACCAGCTCCACCTCGTCTCGGGCGACCACGAGGCGACGGTCACCGACGTCGGCGCGAAGGTGCGCCGGTACGCCGTCGGCGGGCGCGACGTCTTCACCCCGTACGGGGAGGACGAGGTCGCCCCGGCGGGCCACGGCGCCCTCCTCGCCCCCTGGCCGAACCGCCTCCGGGACGGCCGGTACACGTTCGACGGCGTCACCTACCAGGTGGACATCAGCGAGCCCCCGACCCGGACCGCGCTGCACGGCCTGGTCATGTGGCAGCGCTGGCGCGTGGTCGAGTCCGACGACGCCGACCACCGCCGCGGCGCGGCCGTCACCCTCGAGCTGCGGCTGCCCGCGAGCGGCGGCTACCCCTTCGACCTCCTGCTGCGGGTGACGTACCGGCTCGGCGACGCCGGCCTGCACGTGCGGGCCACCGCGACGAACCTCGGCGACCGCCCCGCCCCGTACGGGGTCGGCTTCCACCCGTGGCTGTCGCCCGGCCCGGGGACGCTCGACGAGTGCACGTTCCAGCTCGACGCCGCCACGCGCGTGCTCGTGGACGAGCGGCTGCTGCCCGTGGGCACCGAGCCCGCGTCCGGGGACTACGACCTGCGCGCCCCGCGCAGGGCGCGCGGCCTCGACCTCGACGACGCCTACCTCGACCCGATCCGCGACGAGGACGGCCTCTCGTGGGCGCGCCTGACCGGCCCCGACGGCCGCACCGCCGCGGTGTGGATGGACCGCACGATGGACTGCTGGCAGGTGTGCAGCGGCGACCACATCGACGCAGTCCCCTACCGGCGCACGGGGATGGCGGCCGAGCCCATGAGCTGCATCGCCGACGCGTTCCGCACGGGCGAGCGGCTCGTCGTCCTGCAGCCGGGCCAGACGCACGAGGTCACGTGGGGTGCCACGCTCCTCTGAGCCGCTGCGTGGGGCTCAGCTGCCCCAGTCGGTACCCATCTCGACGGTGCCGGGCAGGTACTCCCAGTGCCACGGCTCGTACGGGCCGGAGCCGCCGCGGCGCGCCCACGGCGGGTTGTGCCAGCCGTAGATCTCGCCGTTGTCGCGCAGCCACGACATCACCGACGAGTTGCGCGTCTCGGAGCCGCACAGGTCGATCGCCAGGCCCCAGCCGTGGTTGGACTGGCCGGGCTTCGCGGCGAGGCCGCCCTTCGTGTACGCCAGGCGACGCTGCTCGGCGAGGGTGCGGTAGGAGTCCGTGATGCACAGGTCGCGGTTGAACGTGGCCCGGAAGACGAGGTTGAGCTCGGCGAGCGCGACGGCGGCGTCGCCCCGCAGCATGTGGTTCGCGTCCCAGAGCCGACAGAGGTCCGAGGAGGCGATCTGGCCGTTCGCCGAGACCGCGGCGGCCTCGCCCGTGCAGTCCGGCAGGGGCGAGCGGTCCAGCGCCCGGCTCACCGACTCGGCGAGGCGGACGGGCTGCGCGGCCGCGGCGAGGAGCGAGGTCGGCGTGGTGTCGACCACGGTGCCGGCGAGCACCTCGTACGCCGTCGGGTAGTCGGCGACGGGCGCGGCGGCGTCGAACGCCTGGGCGCGGCCGTCCAGCTCCTCGACGACGGGGACGACGATCGTGGCCGCCCCGAGCGCGGCGAGCACGCCCACGCGGACGGCCCAGCCGGCGGACGCGCCGCGCCTGCGCCGGGCGCGGGAGGAGCGGCCGGACCGGAGCTCCCGGCGGGACGCCGTGGAGGTCGCCGAGGACGCCGTCGCCGAGGACGCCGTCCGGGACGGACGAGACTCCACAGGACCTCCGGGCTCGGTCGGGCACGTCGCCACCCCGTCGGACGGCGCGGCGGCGCCGGGCCGTGGACGAGGTGGTAACGGAACAGTAACGGGTCGCACGGGGGGAACAAAGGGCCGTTCGGGGCCCGGGTGCGTAAGAAGCGTCACAGTGGGGTTGTTCAGCCCTTCGTCGTGGGTTGTTCACCGCGCGCCCGGGGGTCAGCGGGGGTCTCGCGGGGCTCAGTCCTGGTGCCGCTGCATGACGTCGCGCACCTCACCGACGAGCTCCTCGAGGATGTCCTCGAGGAAGACGACGCCGACGACGTCGGGCGGCCCGTCGCCGTCGGGCACGACCACGCGGGCGAGGTGCGCGCCGCTGCGCTGCATGGCGGCGAGCGCGTCCTCCACCTCGTCGTCGGGGCCCACCTGGGCGAGCGGGCGGACGCGCCAGCCGGGGACGGGCCGCGCGCGGTCCGCCGGCCCGGCGTACAGGACGTCCTTGAGGTGCAGGTAGCCGACGGGCGTGCCGCCCTCGTCGGTCACCGGGAAGCGCGAGAACCCCGTGCGGGCGACGGCGCGCTCGACGTCCTCGACGGTGCAGCCCTGGGGCACCGACACGAGGCGGTCGACGGGCACCATCACGTCGCGCGCGGTCCGGTCGCTGAACTCGATGGCGCCGGCGAGCAGGCCCTGCTCGTCGCGCAGGAGGCCCTCCCGCTGCGAGCGGGCGACGATCGACTGCACCTCCTCGACCGTGAACGCGGACGCGACCTCGTCCTTCGGCTCGACGCCCGACAGCCGCACGATGTGGTTCGCCAGCCAGTTGAGCGCGGCGATCACCGGCCGGACCACGCGGGCCACCCACACCAGCGGCGGCGCGAACCACATCGCGGCCCGGTCCGGCCCGGCGACCGCGAGGTTCTTCGGCACCATCTCGCCGAGCACCACGTGGAGGTAGACGACCACCGCGAGCGCGACGGCGACCGCGACCGGGTGCACCGCGCCCTCGGGCAGCCCGACGGCGGTCAGCGGCCCCTCGAGGAGGTGCGCGAGCGCGGGCTCGGCCACCACGCCCAGCGACACCGACGCGACGGTGATGCCGAGCTGGGCGCACGCGAGCATGAGCGAGACGTGCTCCATCGCCCACAGCACGGTGCGGGCGCGCGCGGAGCCCGCCTCGGCGAGCGGCTCGATCGCGCTGCGCCGCGCGGACACCACGGCGAACTCCGCGCCGACGAAGAAGGCGTTCGCCGCGAGGAGCAGCACGCCGAGGACGACGGCGACCCCGGGGCTCACGACGCCACCCGCCGCACGCGCAGCCGCTCCACCCGGCGGCCGTCGAGCGCCTCCACGGTGAGGACCACGCCGTCGACCTCGACGGCGTCGCCGACCCGGGGCAGCCGGCCGAGCCGCGCCATCACGAGCCCGCCGAGCGTCTCGTAGGCCGGGTCCTCGGGGACGACGACGCCGGTCTGCTCCGTCAGCTCGTCGGGCCGGAGGAGGCCCGGCACGCTCCAGGTGTCCTCGCCCACCCGGCGGGCGCCCGCCTCGCGCGGGTCGTGCTCGTCGGCGACCTCGCCCACGAGCTCCTCGACGACGTCCTCCAGCGTGACGACGCCGGCGGTCCCGCCGTACTCGTCGACGACGACGGCCATCTGCAGGTGCTCGCGCAGCTCGACGAGGAGCGGCCCGAGGCCGACGGTCTCGGGCACGCGCGGCGCCGGGTCCATGAGCGCCGCCGCGGGCACCTCGCCCCGGCGCTCGTACGGCACCGCGACCGCGCGGCGCAGGTGGACGAGCCCGACGACGTCGTCGTGGGACTCGCCGATGACCGGGAACCGCGAGTGGCCGGTCGCGTGGGCGAGCGCGACGACGTCGGCGGCCGTGTCGTCGCGGCGCACGACGTCCATCCGGGTGCGGTCCGTCATGACGTCGACCGCCGTGAGCGTGCCGAGCTCGATGGAGTTCGCGAGCAGGGTCGCCGTCCCGGCGTCGAGCGTGCCGGCCGCGGCCGAGCGCCGGACCAGCGCGACGAGCTCCTGCGGCGAGCGGCCGCCCGAGAGCTCCTCGCGGGGCTCGACGCCGAACCGGCGCAGCAGCGCGTTCGCGCTCGCGTTGAGCACGGCGATGACGGGCCGCAGCGCCGTCGTGAACGCCCGCTGCAGCGGCACGACGAGGCGGGCGGTCGTCAGCGGGGTGCTCAGCGCGTAGTTCTTGGGCACGAGCTCGCCGAACAGCATGGAGAAGCCGTTGACGAGCACGATCGCCAGCACGGCGGCCACGCCGGTGGCGGCCGCGGTGGCGAGCACCTCGCCGAGCCCGGCCGCCAGGAGGTCGGTGAGCGCGGCCTGCGCGGTGTAGCCGAGGAGGATCGTCGTCAGCGTGATGCCGACCTGCGCGCCCGAGAGCTGGGTGGAGAGCTCGCGCAGGGCGGCGAGCACGGACGCGGCCCGCCGGTCGTGGCGGCGCGCGAGGTCCTGCTCGACCACCCCGGGGTCGAGGGTGACGAGCGCGAACTCGGCCGCGACGAAGACCGCCGTCCCGGCCGTGAGCAGGACGCCGAGCCCGACGAGCAGCCACTCGGTCAGCACGGGGCGCTCACGACGGGAGGGCGCCGCGGCGCGGCGCGCACGGCCGGCGGCCGCGCAGGGTCAGGACGTGGGGCGAGCCGGTGCCGACGGCGCGGCACCGGCACGGACTTGAGCTGTCCATGATCCGGCGAGCATAACTCAGCGCCCCGAGGACGTTGTGCCAGGCTGTAGGGGTGATCAGCAGATCAGCGCAGCCGACCTCGAAGGGCGGGCCGGGCGCGGTCCGCGTGCTCGTCGTCGAGGACGAGCCGGCGATCGCGACGGCGATCCAGCACCGGATGGCCGCGGAGGGCTGGCAGGTCGACGTGGCGGCCGACGGGCCCTCCGGGGTGCGGGCCGCGGCCGAGCTGCACCCCGACGTCGTCGTGCTGGACGTCATGCTGCCCGGCATGGACGGCCTGGAGGTCTGCCGCCGGATCCAGGCCGAGCGCCCGGTCCCCGTGCTCATGCTGACCGCGCGCGACGACGAGACGGACGTGCTCGTGGGGCTCGGCGTCGGCGCGGACGACTACATGACCAAGCCGTTCTCGATGCGCGAGCTCGTGGCGCGGACCAAGGCGCTGCTGCGCCGGGTGGAGCGCGCGGCCCAGCTCTCCGAGACCGCGCCGCCCGCGATGACCGTCGGCGACGTCGTCATCGACCGGGCGCAGCGGCGGGTGTCGCGGGCCGGGCGGCCCGTGCACCTCACGCCCACGGAGTTCGACCTGCTCGTCACGCTCGCCGCGACGCCGCGCACGGTCCTCACCCGCGAGAAGCTGCTCGCGGAGGTGTGGGACTGGGTGGACGCGAGCGGCACCCGGACGGTCGACTCGCACGTCAAGGCCCTGCGGCGCAAGCTCGGCGCGGACCTCATCCGGACGGTCCACGGCGTCGGCTACGCCTTCGAACCGGCGGAGTGACGCGTGGCCCAGGCGCGGCACGGGCGGCGCCTGCTCCCGGACGTCCGCCCGCTCGACAGGTTCTCCTCGATCAAGATCAAGCTCGGGGTGCTCGTCACGGCGACGGTCACGCTCGCGGCGTTCGTCACGTGGCTCGGCCTGCGCAACGAGCTGGGGCCCTCGCGGACCCTGCCGCTCGCCGTCGTCGTCTCGGTCATCGCGGTCCAGGTGATCGCCCACGGCATGACGGCGCCCCTGCGGGAGATGCGCACGGCGGCGCGCGCGATGGCGTCGGGCGACTACTCCCGGCGCGTCCGCGCGACGAGCCGCGACGAGGTGGGCCAGCTCGCGCAGGCGTTCAACACGATGGCCCAGGACCTCGAGCAGCTCGACACGCTCCGCCGCGAGATGGTGGCGAACGTCTCGCACGAGCTGCGCACCCCCGTCGCCGCCCTGCACGCCCAGCTGGAGAACATGGTCGACGGCGTCGTCGCGCCCGACCAGGAGGCCCTCCGGGCGGCGCTGGACCAGACGGAGCGCCTCAGCCGCCTGGTCACGTACCTGCTCGACCTCTCGCGGATCGAGGCGGGTGCCGTCGGGCTGGAGATCGCGGACCTGCCCGTGGGGCCGTTCCTCGAGGAGGCGGCCGCCGCGGCCCGCCCGATCGGGGCGCAGAAGGACCTCTCGTTCGTCATCGACGTGCAGCCCCCGGACCTCTCGGTGCCCGCCGACGCCGAGCGGCTGCACCAGGTGGTGACGAACCTCCTGCACAACGCCGTGCGGCACTCCCCCGCCGGCGGCGAGATCCGGCTCGAGGCGCGCCGGGCGGGCTCGAGCGTCGTCGTCGACGTCGTGGACCAGGGGCCGGGCATCGCGCCGGGCGACCGGCAGCGCGTCTTCCAGCGCTTCACGCGGGGGAACGTGCCCCGGACGGGCGGGGAGAGCACGGGCGGGACGGGGCTCGGCCTCGCGATCGTGCGCTGGGCGGTCGAGCTGCACGGCGGCACGGTCGAGGTCGCCGACTCGGCGACCGGGTGCCGCATGCGGGTGACCCTGCCGGGCGGCGCCGCGCCGGGCCGGGCGGGGGGTGCCGCGGCGCGCGGCTGAGCGGCCGACGGGGCGCGCCGGGGACCCGGACGCCGTCGGCGTGGGAATGCAGTTGTTATAGGAATAGTCGAACAAGTAGGGTGACGCCCATGACCACAACCCACGGCGTGGTCCGCGTCGAGCACCTCACGAAGTCCTTCGGGCCGGTGCTCGCCGTGGACGACCTCACCTTCGAGATCGGGCCGGGCCGTGTGACCGGCTTCCTCGGCCCGAACGGGGCCGGCAAGACGACCACCCTGCGCATGCTGCTGGGCCTGGTCACCCCGACGTCGGGCACGGCCACCATCGACGGCCGCAGCTACGTCGACATCCCGCGGCCCGGCCGCACCGTCGGCGCCGCGCTCGAGGCCTCGAGCTTCCACCCCGGCCGCACCGCGCGCGACCACCTCCGCGTGCTCGCCCCGCAGGTCGGCGTCCCCACCCGCCGGTGCGACGAGGTCCTCGAGCTCGTCGGCCTCAAGGACGCGGCCCGACGCCGGGCGGGCGGGTTCTCCATGGGCATGCGCCAGCGCCTCGGCCTGGCGGCGACCCTGCTGGGCGACCCCCAGGTGCTGCTCCTCGACGAGCCGGCGAACGGCCTCGACCCGCAGGGCATCGCCTGGCTCCGCTCGCTCCTGCGCTACCTCGCCGGCGAGGGCCGCACGGTCCTCGTCTCCAGTCACGTGCTGTCGGAGGTGCAGCAGACGGTCGACGACGTCGTGATCATCGCCAAGGGCCGCCTCGTGCACGCCTCGTCCCTGGCGGACCTCGAGGCGCTCGCCCGACGCGAGGGCCTCGCCCGGCGCAGCACCCTCATCGCCTCACCGGACCCGGCGCGCCTCGCGCGCATGGTCGAGGAGCGCTGGCCCGGCCGCGCGACGCCGGTCCCGGGCCGCCCCGACGCCCTGCTCATCGCCGACGTGACCGCGGCCGAGGCCGGCGCGGCCGCCTTCGCGGCCGGCGTCGAGGTGCACGAGCTGGTGCCCGGGGAGGTCAACCTCGAGGAGGTGTTCCTCCGCCTGACGAACGGGGACACCGACGCGCCGAGCGCACCGGAGGTGGCAGCGTGAGGGCCGCACTGCTCAGCGAGTACCGCAAGTTCGTCACGACCCGCATGTGGTGGGTCCTCCTGCTCGTCATGGCGCTGTACATGGCCTTCATCGCGGCCTCCTTCGGCTTCGCGATCGCGGCCGACCCCGACGCGCTGACGACGGGCATCCCGGGCGGCGACGGCGCGGTGGCGATCCCGCCGCTGCAGCTCGCGCTGGCCATCTACACGCTCGCGCCGACCTTCGGCTACGTGTTCCCGGTGATCGTCGGCTCGCTGTCGGTCGCCGGGGAGTTCCGGCACATGACGATCACCCCGACGCTCCTCGCCGAGCCGCGGCGCAGCGTCGTCGTGGGCGCGAAGCTCCTGGCGAGCCTCCCGCTCGGCGTGCTCTTCGGCGTCGTGGGGGTGCTGGCGACGTTCCTGCCGGGGGCGGGGGTGCTCGCGGCGACCGGCAACTCGACGTTCCTCACCGACCCCGAGGTGCTGCGCGCGGCGGCGTGGTCGATCGTCGCCCTCGCGATCTGGACGCTCGTCGGCGTGGGCTTCGGCACGGCGCTGAAGAACCAGGTGGTCGCGATCGTCGTCGTCCTCGCCTTCACCCAGCTCGTCGAGCCGCTGCTGCGGATCGCGTTCGGGATGATCAAGGGGCTCGAGGGCGTCGCGAAGTGGCTGCCCGGCGCGGCGGGCGAGGCGATCGCGGGCTCGAGCTTCTACGCCGCGACGGGCCTCAACGACCTGCTCACCCGCTGGCAGGGCATCGTCGTGCTCGTCGCCTACGGCCTCGTGCTCGCCGCCATCGGCCGCTTCACGACGTTCCGGGGCGACATCACCTGACCGGGTCCGGACCGGCCCCTGTCCGGCCCTGACCGACGCCGCCCGCGGGGACTCACCCGGAGACCCCGCGGGCGGACGGGTCCGCCGCGCCTTGACCCGGCCGCGAGCGGGCCTTTGCGCGCCCCCGACCGCGTCCTGACGGGCCTGTGACCTGCGGCTCCGCCGGTGTCCGACGCGCGGGTGAACCCGGTTCGCCACGGCCGCCCCGACCGGGACCAAAGGCCCGGGTTGGCCTAGGGTGGGAGGGTGCACCGGCCGCAGAGCAGCGGCCCTACGACGTGGGTGGAAGTGGGCGATCCTCGCGTGTCCCAGCAGGCTGACCGTGACGTCCGGTCGACGTTCGGCGCGAACCAGTGGCTCGTGGACGAGCTGTACGAGCAGTACCTCGCCGACAAGGACTCCGTCGACCCAGCGTGGTGGGACTTCTTCGCCGACTACCGCCCCCGGTCCGAGGCGCCGTCCGGGCAGGTGAACGGCCGCCCCGCGGCCACCACGACCGAGGCCCCGGCGCGGCCGGCCGACGGCGCCCCCGCCGACGCCGGCGCCCCCGCGCCGTCCGCGGGCCCGACGTCGGCGGCGCCCGCCCCGCCGTCGCGCGCCACGACGCGCACGCCCCCGACGACGCCGGACGACCGGCCCGCGCCCGCGTCCCGCGCCGTCCGCTCCCCCGCGCAGGCCACGCCCCAGACGCCGCGCGAGCCCGACGCCGCCGTGCCGGTCGCCGCCGCGCAGCCCCCGACCGCCTCGTACGCCGAGCAGCCCCAGGCGCGCCTCGACTGGGACGCGGCGCAGGAGGAGGTCGTCGAGCGCCTGCGCGGGCCAGCCGCGCGGGTCGTGACGAACATGACCGCGAGCCTGGAGATCCCGACGGCCACCTCGGTGCGCACCGTCCCGGCCAAGCTCATGGTCGACAACCGGATCGTCATCAACAACCACCTCGCGCGCGGCCGCGGCGGCAAGGTCTCCTTCACGCACCTCATCGGCTACGCGGTGGTCGAGGCGATCGCCGACGTGCCCGTGATGAACGCGGGCTACACCGAGGAGGACGGCAAGCCCGCCGTCGTGCACCGCGGGCAGGTCAACCTGGGCCTCGCGATCGACCTCGCCAAGCCCGACGGCACCCGCCAGCTCCTCGTGCCGAACATCAAGAACGCCGGGGCGCTGGACTTCGGCCAGTTCGTCGCGGCCTACGAGGACGTCGTGCGGCGCGCCAGGACCGGCCGCCTCACCGTCGAGGACTTCGCGGACACGACGATCACGCTGACCAACCCGGGCACGATCGGCACCGTCCACTCCGTGCCGCGCCTCATGCCCGGCCAGGGCACGATCATCGGCGTCGGCGCGATGGACTACCCGGCGGAGTTCCAGGGTGCCTCCGAGGAGCAGCTCGCCCGGATGGGCGTCTCGAAGGTCCTCACGCTCACCTCGACCTACGACCACCGCATCATCCAGGGCGCCCAGTCCGGCGAGTTCCTGCGGATCGTGGGCGCGAAGCTCCTCGGCGAGGGCGGGTTCTACGACCGCGTCTTCACCGCGATGCGCGTGCCCTACGAGCCGGTGCGGTGGGTGCGCGACAACACCGTCGACCACGACACCGAGCTGGCCAAGCCCGCGCGGATCGCCGAGCTCATCCACGCGTACCGGTCGCGCGGCCACCTCATGGCCGAGACCGACCCGCTCGCCTACCGCCAGCGCAAGCACCCCGACCTGGACATCCAGAGCCACGGCCTGACGCTGTGGGACCTCGACCGCGAGTTCCCGACGGCGGGCTTCACCGGCAAGCCGCGCGCGACGCTGCGCGAGATCCTCGGGCTGCTGCGCGACTCGTACTGCCGCACCGTCGGCGTCGAGTACATGCACCTGCAGGACCCGCGCCAGCGGCGCTGGCTGCAGGAGCGGCTGGAGTCGGGCTACGCCCGCACGCCGCGCGAGGACCAGCTGCGCATCCTGCGCCGGCTCAACGCGGCCGAGGCGTTCGAGACGTTCCTGCAGACGAAGTTCGTGGGCCAGAAGCGCTTCTCGCTCGAGGGCGGCGAGTCGCTCATCCCGCTGCTCGACGCGATCCTGTCGCGCGCGGCCGAGAACGGCCTCGACGAGGTCTGCATCGGCATGTCCCACCGCGGCCGGCTCAACGTGCTCACCAACCTCGCGGGCAAGAGCTACGCGCAGGTGTTCGCCGAGTTCGAGGGGAACCAGGACCCGCGCAGCGTCCAGGGCTCCGGCGACGTCAAGTACCACCTCGGCACCGAGGGCGTCTTCACGTCCGAGTCCGGCGCGACGACGAAGGTCTACCTCGCGGCGAACCCCTCGCACCTCGAGGCGGTCGACCCGGTGCTCGAGGGCATCGTCCGCGCCAAGCAGGACCGGATCGACCTCGGCGGCGACGGCTTCTCCGTGCTGCCGATCCTCATCCACGGCGACGCGGCGTTCGCCGGCCAGGGCGTGGTGACCGAGACGATCAACCTCAGCCAGCTCCGCGGCTACCGCACCGGCGGCA
>JAAZAC010000055.1 GCA_012514545.1 Actinomycetales bacterium
ATGGTCGCGGGCGCCAAGTACCGCGGCGAGTTCGAGGAGCGGCTCAAGGCCGTCCTCAACGAGATCAAGGACGCGGGCGGCCAGGTCGTCACGTTCATCGACGAGCTGCACACCGTCGTCGGCGCCGGCGCGGCCGAGGGCTCGATGGACGCCGGCAACATGCTCAAGCCCATGCTCGCGCGCGGCGAGCTGCGGCTCATCGGCGCGACCACGCTCGACGAATACCGCGAGCGCATCGAGAAGGACCCCGCGCTCGAGCGGCGGTTCCAGCAGGTCTACGTCGGCGAGCCCAGCGTCGAGGACACGATCGCCATCCTGCGCGGGCTGCGCGAGCGCTACGAGGCGCACCACAAGGTGGGCATCTCGGACGCCGCACTCGTCGCCGCGGCCACGCTCGCCGACCGCTACATCCCGGCCCGGCAGCTGCCCGACAAGGCCATCGACCTCGTCGACGAGGCCGCCTCGCGGCTGCGGATGGAGCTGGACTCCTCGCCGGTCGAGATCGACGAGCTCCAGCGCACCGTCAACCGCCTGACCATGGAGGAGTCCTACCTCGTCGAGTCGGGCGACTCCGACGACCCGGCGTCGGCCGAGCGGCTCGAGCGCCTGCGCGCCGAGCTCGCCGACCGGCGCGAGGAGCTCGCCGCGCTCACCGCGCGCTGGGAGCAGGAGAAGGGCGCGCAGAACCGGCTCGGCGAGCTGCGCGCGCGCCTCGACGAGCTGCGCGGCGCGGCCGACCGGTACCAGCGCGAGGGCGACCTCGCCGCCGCGTCCCGCGTGCTCTACGGCGAGATCCCCGCGCTCGAGAAGGAGATCGCCGAGGCCGAGGCCGCCGGGAACGCCGCCGCCCGCGAGGGCGAGGAGCGGCCCGCGCCGATGATCGCCGAGAAGGTCGGCCCGGACGAGATCGCCGAGGTCGTCTCGGCCTGGACGGGCATCCCCACCGGCCGCCTCCTCGAGGGCGAGACCGCGAAGCTCCTGCGCATGGAGGAGGTCATCGGGCAGCGGCTCGTCGGCCAGCGCCGCGCCGTCCGGTCCGTGTCCGACGCCGTCCGGCGCGCCCGCGCGGGGATCTCCGACCCCGACCGGCCCACCGGCTCGTTCCTCTTCCTCGGCCCGACCGGCGTCGGCAAGACCGAGCTCGCCCGGTCGCTCGCGGACTTCCTCTTCGACGACGAGCGGGCGATGGTCCGCATCGACATGAGCGAGTACGGCGAGAAGCACTCCGTCGCGCGGCTCGTCGGCGCGCCGCCCGGGTACGTCGGGTACGAGGAGGGCGGCCAGCTCACCGAGGCCGTCCGCCGTCGGCCGTACTCCGTCGTGCTGCTCGACGAGGTCGAGAAGGCCCACCCCGAGGTCTTCGACCTGCTGCTGCAGGTGCTCGACGACGGCCGGCTCACCGACGGCCAGGGCCGCACCGTGGACTTCCGGCACGTCATCCTCGTGCTGACGTCGAACCTCGGCTCGCAGTTCCTCGTCGACCCGACCATGACGGACGAGGCCAAGCACGAGGCCGTGATGGCCGCCGTCCGCGCGGCGTTCAAGCCGGAGTTCCTCAACCGGCTCGACGACATCGTGCTGTTCGACGCGCTGACGGTCGCCGAGCTCGGCCGGATCGTCGACCTGCAGGTCGCGCGGCTCGCCGAGCGCGTCGCGGAGCGGCGGATCACGCTCGACGTCACGCCCGCGGCGCGCGAGTGGCTCGCCCTCGAGGGGTACGACCCGTCGTACGGCGCGCGCCCGCTGCGGCGGCTCGTGCAGCGCGAGATCGGCGACCGGCTGGCGCGGATGCTCCTGGCCGGGGAGGTCGTCGGGGGCTCGACCGTCCGGGTGGACCGCCCGGACGACGTCGCCGAGCCGGGCCTCGTGCTCACCGCCGTCGCCTGACGCCGTCCGCGCCGGGGCCGGGCCGGGGTGTGGCGCGGCGCCCAATGCGCGCACCCGGGGGCACCTGGCGATACCGTCGTGACGTGCGCTGGGACGACGTCGACGCTGTCCTCTTCGACCTGGACGGCGTGCTCACTCCGACCGCCGCCGTGCACATGCGCGCGTGGGAGCGGATGTTCACGCAGTACTTCGCCGAGCACGGGATCACCCCGCCCTACACCGACGCCGACTACTTCGCCCACGTCGACGGCAAGCCGCGCTACGACGGCGTGCGCGCCACCCTCGCGTCGCGCGGCGTCGTGCTGCCGGAGGGCGCGCCGTCGGACCCGCCGGGCACGCACACCGTGTGCGGCCTCGGCAACGCGAAGAACGCGCTGGTCAACCAGCTCCTCGCGGAGGAGGGCGTCGAGCCGTACCCCGGCTCGGTGCGGCTCGTCGACGAGCTCGAGCGGCGGCGCGTGCCGACGGCGGTCGTGTCCTCCTCGCGCAACGCGCCGGCGGTGCTGGAGGCCGCCGGGCTCGGGCACCGCTTCGCGGTGATCGTCGACGGCGCCGTCGCGACCGCCGAGCACCTCGCCGGCAAGCCCGCCCCGGACACGTTCCTGCACGCCGCGCGGCTGCTGGGCGTCGCGCCCGAGCGGGCGGCCGTCGTCGAGGACGCCGTGTCGGGCGTCGCGGCGGGCCGGGCCGGCGGCTTCGGGCTGGTCGTCGGCGTCGACCGGGGCGCCGGGCCGGACGTGCTCCTCGCCGCGGGGGCGGACGTCGTCGTGCACGACCTCGCGGAGCTGCTGCGGGAGGATCGATGAACCACGTGCGCAAGGACGGGGTCCCCGTCGACCTGACCGACCCCCTCGACCGGCTGCGGTTCCCCGTGGACCCGTGGCGGCTGACGGAGACCACGTTCGACGCGTCCGACCTCGGCCGCACCGAGACGCTGTTCGCCGTCGCCAACGGCTACCTCGGCCTGCGCGGCAACCTCGAGGAGGGCCGCGACTGGCACAACCACGGCACGTTCATCAACGGCTTCCACGAGACGTGGCCGATCCACCACGCGGAGATGGCCTACGGCCTCGCGCAGGTCGGCCAGACGATCGTCAACGTCCCCGACGCCAAGGTCATGCGGCTCTACGTCGACGACGAGCCGCTGCTGCTCTCGGTCGCCGACCTCGCGAGCTACGAGCGCACGCTCGACTTCCGCGACGGCGTCCTCTACCGCAACCTCGTGTGGCGGACGCCGAGCGGCAACCGCGTCCACGTGCGCACCCGCCGGATGGCGTCCTTCACGCAGCGCCACCTCGCGGTGATGACCTACGAGGTCACCGTGCTCGACCGCCCCACCCCGGTGGTGATCTCGTCGCAGATCATCAACCGCACCGAGGGGCTCGACGAGTACCGGTCCCGGCCCACGCTGCCCAACGGCATGGTCGACCCGCGGCGCGCGGAGCTGCCGGTGGAGCGCGTGCTCGAGCCGGTCACCCACTGGTGCGACGAGAGCCGCGCGGTGCTGTCCTACCGCTGCGCGAACTCGGGCATGACCCTCGCCGTCGCCGCCGACCACACGATCGAGACGGAGAACGTCGTCGAGACGCTGTACCAGGCGGAGGAGCACGTCGCGAAGCAGGTCTTCCGGGTGCGCGCCGAGCCGGGCCGGACGATCCGGGTGACCAAGGTGGTCAGCTACCACACGTCGCGCAGCATCCCGGCGGGCGAGCTCGTCGACAGGTGCCGCCGCACGCTCGACCGGGTGCGCGAGGACGGCGTCGAGGAGCAGTTCCGCGAGCAGCGGGCCTGGCTCGACGAGTTCTGGGCCCGGTCCGACGTCGAGATCGAGGGCCGCCCCGAGCTGCAGCAGGCGGTGCGCTGGAACCTCTTCCAGGTGGCGCAGGCGGGCGCGCGCGCCGAGGGCGCCGGCGTCGCCGCGAAGGGGCTCACGGGCTCCGGCTACGGCGGCCACTACTTCTGGGACACCGAGATCTACGTCGTCCCGTTCTTCACGTACACGACCCCGCAGGTCGCCCGGAACCTGCTCCGGTTCCGGCGCACGATGCTGCCCGCGGCCGAGGAGCGCGCGCGCGTGCTCACGCAGCACGGCGCGCTGTTCCCGTGGCGCACGATCAACGGC
>JAAZAC010000056.1 GCA_012514545.1 Actinomycetales bacterium
GCGGCCGAGCTCCTCGCCACGGGCGCGCGCGGCACGGCCGAGGTGACGCAGGCGCGCCCGCTCGGCACGAGGATCCGCGACGTGTTCCCCGACCCCCGGCCCGAGGTCGCCGACGACCCGATCTGGATGATCTCGCTCACGGTCCGGCTGCCGGGCGAGGCGCCGTTCCCGGCCCTCGTCGGGCACCGCGTGCCGCGCGACCGGGTGGCCGACGTCGTCCCCGGCCTGCGGGTGCCGGTGGCCGTGGACCTGGCGGACCGGCACGGCAAGGTCGCGATCGACTGGGACGCCGTCGGCTGAGGACGACTCAGCGCTTCTTGTCGGGCCGACGGCGGTACGCGCGCGCCCGCTGCTTCCACACCTGGGCCATCTCGGCGCGCAGGCGCGCGTCGGTGCGGGCGGCCTCGTGGCGCGCCTCGCGCTCGAGCTTGCGGTAGCTCGCCAGCCGGCGGGCGGGCAGGTCGCCGGACTCGACGGCCGCGAGGACCGCGCACCCGGGCTCGGTGCGGTGCGCGCAGTCGCGGAACCGGCAGGCGGCGGCGCGCTCGGCGACGTCGGCGAACGCGTCCTCGAGCGCGGCGTCGGCCGCGCCGGCGCCCGCGAGGCCGATCGTGCGCAGGCCCGGGGTGTCGAGGACGGCGCCGCCGCCGGGCGCGAGGTGGAGCTCGCGGGTGACGGTCGTGTGCCGGCCCTTCCCGTCGTCGCGCACGGCGGTGGTGCGCATGCGCTCGGCGCCCACGAGCGCGTTGAGCAGCGTCGACTTCCCGACGCCGGACGCGCCCAGCAGGGCGAGCGTCGCCCCGCCCGCGAGGACGTCGCGCAGGGGCGCGAGGCCGACGTCCTCCGGTGCGGCGACCACGAGCACGTCCACCCCCGGCGCGGCGGCGGCGAGGTCCGCGGCGCGCACCTCGGCGTCGGGCACGAGGTCCGCCTTGGTGAGGACGCACACCGGGCGCGCGCCGGAGGACCAGGCGAGCGTCAGGAGGCGCTCGAGGCGCCCGAGGTCCGGGTCGGACAGCGGCTCGACCACCGCGACGACGTCGGCGTTCGCGGCGAGGACCTGGCCGTGGGAGGACCGGTCGGGCTGCGCGCGCACGACGGCGGTGCGCCGCGGCAGCACGCCCGCGACCGCCGGGGCGGCGTCGAGGACGACCCAGTCGCCCGCGACGGGGCCGGCCGTCGGGTCGGCGCGGGCCGCGCGGCGCACGGTCGGGGCCCACGGCACCGCGGCGGCGACCGGCCCGTCCGGGCCGGGCACGAGGACGTCGCACGCGCCGGCGTCGGCGCGGCAGACGCGGCCGACCGCCCGCCCGGCGGCCGGCCGGGGGACGTCGGGACCGGCGGCGGGGCCGACGTCGCTGCCTGCGTCGGGCAGCGCGGCGAGCGCGCGTGCCCAGGCGTCGTCCCAGCCGAGGCGGGCGAGGGACGCGGCGGACGCGCGGGAGGACGCTGCGGAGGGCGGATCGGACGAGGGCAGGGCAGAGGGCAGGGCAGAAGGCACGGCAGGGTGCACGGGGGTGGGTCCTCTCGGGACCCCGCGGCCGGCTCAGGCGCGGCGGCGGGTGCGGACGGTGGACGGCGCGGTGCAGCACTGGACCGACATGGCCGTCACCTCCTCACGCTGGTCCGCCCGGCGTCGCCGGACGGCGTCGACCACGGTAGGCGGGTGCGGCGCCGTGGGGCACGGCAATTTCCCGGGGCGGGCGCGGGCGGCGCGGGGCCGACCGCGCGTCGGGCGGCTGGGGGAGAATGCCGGGGTGAGTCTGTACCGCGACGAGGCGATCGTCCTGCGCACCCAGAAGCTGGGCGAGGCCGACCGCATCGTCACGCTGCTCACGCGGTCCAGCGGGAAGGTCCGGGCGGTCGCGAAGGGCGTGCGGCGCACGTCGTCGCGGCTGGGCTCGCGCGTGGAGCCGTTCATGGTGGTCGACCTGCAGCTCTACGCCGGGCGCAACCTCGACATCGTCACGCAGGTCGAGACGATCGGCGCGTTCGCGGGGCCGATCAGCGCGGACTACGCGCTCTACACCGCGGGCACCGCGATGCTCGAGACCGCCGACCGCCTCGTCGCCGCCGAGCGCGAGCCCGCCGTGCAGCAGTACCTGCTGCTCGTCGGCGCCGTCCGCGCGCTCGCGGACCGGGCGCACGCCCCCGGGCTCGTGCTCGACGCCTACCTGCTCCGCGCGCTCGCGGTGGCCGGGTGGGCGCCGTCGTTCACCGACTGCGCGCGGTGCGGCGCCGCGGGCCCGCACCGGTCGTTCGCGGTCGCCGCGGGCGGGGCGGTGTGCCCGTCCTGCCGGCCCCCGGGCGCCACGGCGCCCGCGCCGGAGACGTTCGCGCTGCTCGCCGCGCTGCTCTCGGGCGAGTGGGCGACGGCGGACGCGAGCGACGACCGGCACCGCCGCGAGGCGAGCGGCCTCGTCGCCGCGTTCCTGCAGTTCCACCTCGAGCGCGGCCTGCGCTCGCTGCGCATGGTCGAGCGGGCCTGATGGCCACCGCACGGCAGGAGCGCGCCGCGGCGCGGTCGGCGGCCCAGGCCGCGGCGCGCGAGGCGCGGTCGGCGGCTCAGGCCGCGGCGCGGGCCTCGCGCGGCCAGGCGCACGTCGTCGTGCCCCCGCCGCCCCACCCGTCGGGCGCGCGGCCGCCGGACCTGCCGCCCGAGCTCGTGCCGCGGCACGTCGCGATCGTCATGGACGGCAACGGGCGGTGGGCCAACGAGCGCGGGCTGCCCCGCACGGCCGGGCACGCCGCGGGCGAGGCCGCCCTGCTCGACGTCGTCGCGGGCGCCATCGAGATCGGCATCACGCACGTCTCGGCGTACGCGTTCAGCACGGAGAACTGGAAGCGCTCGCCGGACGAGGTGCGCTTCCTCATGGGCTTCAACCGCGACGTGCTGCGGCGCCGCCGGGACACGATGCACGACTGGGGGGTGCGCGTGCGCTGGGCGGGCCGGCGGCCCCGGCTGTGGCGGTCGGTCATCGCCGAGCTCGAGGAGGCCGAGCGGCTGACCCGGCACAACACCGTCTGCACGCTGACGATGTGCGTGAACTACGGCGGCCGCGCGGAGATCGCCGACGCCGCGCGGGCGATCGCGCGGGAGGCGGCGGCCGGGCGGCTCGACCCGGAGCGCGTCGACGAGCGCACGGTCGCCCGGCACCTCGACGAGCCCGACCTGCCCGACGTCGACCTGTTCCTGCGCACGTCGGGCGAGCAGCGGACCAGCAACTTCATGATCTGGCAGGCCGCGTACGCCGAGCTCGTCTTCCTCGACGAGTACTGGCCCGACGTCGACCGGCGGCACCTGTGGCGGGCGGTGGAGACGTACGCGCGGCGCGACCGCCGCTACGGCGGCGCGGTGGACCGCGCGCGCGACTCCTGAGGCGCGCGGGGGCCGCGCCGGTCGGGTCCCCGGTCGGGCGCGCGCGTCCCCCGCGGCCGATAGCGTCGGGCCATGCTGCGCATCGAGATGGTGACCATCGACTGCCGCGACCCCCGGGCGCTCGCCGAGTGGTGGGCCCGCCAGCTGGGCGGCCGCGTGCTCGAGGGGTTCGAGGGCGACGACTACCTGCTCGTGGCCGCGGAGCACGGCCCGCGGCTGGGCTTCCAGCGCGTCGCGGAGCCGACGCCGGGCAAGAACCGCGTCCACCTGGACGTCACCGCGCCCGACCGCGAGCTCGAGGTCGAGCGGCTCCTCGCCGAGGGCGCGCTCGAGGTGGCCCGGCACGAGGTGTCCGGCTTCTCCTGGGTGGTGCTGAGCGACCCCGAGGGCAACCAGTTCTGCGTGTCGCAGGCCCACTGACGCGCCGCGCGGTCGCCCCGCGTCGACGCGGCGGCGCCAGGCGGGGGGCCCGCGAACGGCCCGCGGCGCGCGCGCCGCTTCGGTACCGTCGGGCGCATGCGCGTGGCCATGATCACCGTCGACACCCGTGAGCCCCGGCCCCTCGCCGAGTGGTGGGCGAGCGCGCTGGGCGGCCGGGTGACCTGGGCGTTCGACGACGACGCCTTCGTCGTGGTCGAGGCCGGCGACGGCCCCGCCCTCGGCTTCCAGCGCGTCGCGGAGCCGACGCCCGGCAAGAACCGGGTGCACGTGGACCTGACCGCCCCCGACCATGAGGCGGAGGCGGCCCGGCTGGTGGCGGCCGGCGCGACGGAGGTGGCGCGCCACGAGGGTGGCGGGACCGCCTGGGTCGTCCTCGCCGACCCCGCCGGCAACCACTTCTGCGTCTCGCGCGAGCACTGACCGCGCCCGGGCCTCAGCGCTCCGCGGGCCTCAGCGCTCCGCGGGCCGGTCCGCGGCGTCGGCGGGCACGGGCGCGGGCCCTGGCGCGGGCTCGGCGTCGCGCCCCGGCGTCGCCGCGGCACGACCGCCCTCGCGACGACGTCGGACGAGGACCGTCACGACCGTGACGAGCATGCCCACGGCGACGACGACCGCGGCGAGCAGCAGCGGCGAGCGGCGCGCGAGCTCGCTGGCGCCCGCGAACGCCGCGAGCCCCCCGCCGCCCCACAGCGCGGCCCAGATCAGGCAGCCCGGCAGCGCCCACAGCGTGTACCGCAGCCAGCGCACCCGCAGCAGGCCGACGGCGAGGAAGACGGCGGTCTGGAAGCCGACGGTGAGGAACGCGGCGGGGACGATCGGCATGCCCCAGCGCTCGACGGAGGCCGTCGCGCGGCGCACCTGCGGCGACTCGGCCCGCTCCTTCCACCGGGAGCGCAGCACGCCCGCCGCGACGCCGCGGCCGAGCCAGTAGACCGCCTGCGAGCGCGCGAGCGCGCCGAAGAGGAAGAACAGGTACACCCCGAGCCAGGGCCAGCCCTCCATCCATGCGGGCATCAGTCCTGCTCCTCCCTCGCGCACTCGGCGCACGTGCCGACGAGCTCCATCGTGTGCGCGACGTCTCGGAACCCGTGCGCGGCGCCGACCCGGGCCGCCCACTCCTCGACGCCAGGCCCGTCCAGCTCGACGGCGGTCCCGCACGAGCGGCACACCAGGTGGTGGTGGTGCTCCTGGCGCGAGCAGCGGCGGTAGCGGGCCTCGCCGTCGTCCGCGCGCAGGACGTCGACCTCGCCGCGGTCGGCGAGCGACTGCAGCGTGCGGTACACCGTCGCCAGGCCGACCTCGTCGCCGCGCTCGCGGAGCAGCTCGTGGATCTGCTGGGCGCTGCGGAAGTCCACGAGCTCGGCGAGCAGCTCCGCCACCGCGGACCGCTGGCGCGTCATGCGTTGCATCAACCGGCCTCCTCCGCTCGGGCGGGGGCGACGAGGACGTCGTCGGGCACGTCGGGGTGCGGGTCGCGCGAGGCGGCCCGGCGCGCGCGCCGCACCAGCGGGCGGGCGGCCGCGGCGAGCACGTACGCGCCGATGGCGAGGACGACGATCGTCGCGCCCGGGGACGCGTCGTGGAAGTACGTGATGGTCAGGCCGGCGAGGCAGACGACGACGCCGACCGCCATCGCGACCGCCATCGTGCGCCGGAACGACGAGGTCACCAGCTGCGCGACCGCGACCGGCACGATCATGAGCGCGGAGACGAGCAGCACGCCGACCACGCGCATCGCGACGGTCACCGTCAGCGCCGCGACGACGGCGATCGTGACGTTGAGCGCCCGCACCGGCAGCCCGGCGGCGCGCGCGAACTCCTCGTCGTGGCTCACGGCGAAGAACGCCGTCCGCAGGCCGAGGCCGACGCCGAGCACGAGCGCCGCGAGGGCGACCGTGAGGGCGAGGTCGGCGCCCGACACCGTCGAGATGGAGCCGAACAGGTAGCCCACGAGGTTGGCGCTGCTGCCGCCCGCGAGGGACATGATGAGCACGCCGCCGGCGATGCCGCCGTAGAAGAGCAGGGCGAGCGCGACGTCGCCGCTCGTGCGTCCCTTGGACCGGACGACCTCGATCGCGACGGCCCCGATGACCGCGAACACGACGGCGCCCGGCACGGCGAGCGCGTCGTGCGGCGTGACGCCCGCGACGCTGCCGGCGAGCCAGCCGACGGCGACGCCCGTGAGCGCCACGTGGCCGATGCCGTCGCCGAGCAGGGACAGGCGCCGCTGCACGAGGTACGTGCCGACGACGGGCGCGGCCAGCCCGACGAGCAGCGCCACGAGCAGCGCGCGCTGCATGAGGGGGTCGGTGAGCATCTCGGTCACGGCTACCACCGCACCGCCGGCGCGACGTCCGTCTCCCGCGCGGGCTCCTCGCCGTCGTGGGGGTGCACGTGCTCGTGACCCTCCCCGGCGTGCTCGGGCGCGGGGCGGGGCGGGGCGCCGTCGTGCACGACGGCGCCGTGCCGGAGCACGACGGCGCGCTGGACGAGGCCGCCGAGCGCGCCGAGCTCGTGCAGCACGACGAGCACGGTGGTGCCCTCGGCGACGAGCCGGCCCAGGACGTCGGCGAACGCCCGCTGGCTGGGCACGTCGACGCCGGCGACGGGCTCGTCGAGCAGCAGGAGCCGGGGCCGGCGCGCGAGGGCGCGGGCGATGAGCACGCGCTGCTGCTGGCCGCCGGAGAGGGTCCGCACCGCGACGTCCGCGGCGTCGGCGAGCCCGACGGCGGCGAGCGCCTCGAGCGCCCGCGCGCGGCCCCGCCGCGGGGGCCGCAGCCGGCGCCCGTGCAGGAGGCCGGACAGCACGACCTCCTCGGCCGTGGCGGGCACCCCGCCCGCGGCGCTGACGCGCTGGGGGACGTAGCCGACCTCGGCCCACGGCACGCGCGGGCCGAGGGGCGCCCCGAGCAGGTGCACGCTCCCGGCGGCGAGCGGCACGGCGCCGAGCAGGGCGCGCACGAGCGTGGACTTGCCCGAGCCGTTCGCGCCGAGCAGTGCGACCGCCTCGCCCTCGGCGACCGCCAGGTCGACGCCGCGCACGATCGGCGCGCCGCCCAGGTCCACGACGACGCCGCGGGCGTCGATCGCCGCGGTCATCGGCACCCCAGGCCGTCGCGCAGCGCGGCGAGGTTGGCGGTCATGACCTCACGGTAGCCGGGGCCGCCGTCGTGGCTGTCGAGCGGGTCGAGGGTCAGGACGGCCACGCCGAGGCCCTCGGCGAGCGTCGCGGCGACGGCCGGGTCGGCCAGCGGCTCGGTGAACACCGCGTCGACCGCGAGGCCGGCCACGACCTCGCGCACCTCGCGGATCCGGGCGGGGGAGGGCTCGCCCTCGGGCTCGAGCCCGGAGACGCTCACCTGCCGCAGCCCGTAGCGGTCCGTCAGGTAGCCGAAGGCCGCGTGCGAGGTGACGACGACGTCGGCCGCGCAGTCCGCGAGGCCCGCCCGGTACTCCTCGTCGAGGGCGGCGAGGTCGGCGGCGAGCGCGTCGGCGCCGGCCGCGTACTCCTCGGCGTGCCCGGGGTCGGTCCGCGCGAGCGCGTCGGCGACGGCGTGCCCGACGGCGGCGAGCCGCTCGGGGTCGAGCCAGAAGTGCGGGTCGAGGCCGAGGTGCCCGTGCGCGTCGTCCGTGTCGGCACGGTCCGCGTCGGCACGGTCCGCGTCGGCACGGTCCGCGTCGGCATGGTCGGCGTCGTCGTCCGCGTGGTCGTCGCGCGCGGCGGGGCGCAGGTCCGCGGCGTCGGCGACGTCGAGGGACCGGTCGGCGGCCCGCTCGGCCACCGCGTCGTCCACGGCGGCCTGGAAGCCGCCGAGGTGGACGACGAGGTCGGCCGCCCCGACGTCGCGCAGCTGGCGGGGGGAGAGCTCGACGGCGTGCGGGTCGGTGCCGGCGGGGGTGAGCGTCGCGACCTCGACGTGCTCGCCGCCCACCTGCTCGACGACGTACTCGAGCGGGTAGACGGCGGCGAGGACGCGTACGCGGCCGGCCGCGCCGTCGTCGGGGGCCGCGCCGTCGTCGGGGGCCGCGGCGCAGCCGGCCAGGAGGACCAGGGCGGCGGCGGCCGGGACGGCGCGGCGAATGAACATGAGGATCATTCTCAATAAGCCGGGTGGCCGCTGTCAACGCCGCAGGCCCGGCGCGGGTAGCCTTGGCCGTCGGCACGGCGCGTCCCGCCGGAGCCGACCACCGTCCCCACACCCGTCGCGCGAGCCACGTGCGACACGCAAGGAGTGCCCAGTGGCCGAGTCCCGTCTCGACGCCGTCATCAACCTCGCCAAGCGCCGCGGCTTCGTCTTCCCGTCCGGGGAGATCTACGGCGGCACCCGGTCGGCGTGGGACTACGGCCCCCTCGGCGTGGAGCTCAAGGAGAACATCAAGCGCCAGTGGTGGCGCGCGGTGGTCACGAGCCGCGAGGACGTCGTCGGCCTCGACTCGTCGATCATCCTGCCCAAGCAGGTGTGGGTCGCCTCCGGGCACCTCGCGGTCTTCTCGGACCCGCTGACCGAGTGCCTGTCCTGCCACAAGCGCTACCGCGAGGACCAGCTGATCGAGGAGTTCACCGAGCGCAAGGGCCGCGCCCCCGAGGGCGGCCTCGCCGAGGTCCCGTGCCCGAGCTGTGGCACCCGCGGCCGGTGGACCGAGCCGCGCGACTTCAACATGATGCTCAAGACGTACCTCGGCCCGGTCGAGGACGAGTCCGGCCTGCACTACCTGCGGCCCGAGACCGC
>JAAZAC010000321.1 GCA_012514545.1 Actinomycetales bacterium
CGCGTCGCGGAGGCCAAGGAGTGCTACCGCTGGGCGGCCGGGATGTTCGGCATGATGTCGGCCGGCCGCGAGGCCGCGACCGTCTGGCGGTCGCTGGGCGACCGCATGATGGCCAACGGCGACGCCGAGGGCGCGGCGAAGGCGTACGAGGCGGCCCTGCGCGAGGCCGGCATCCGGCCGACGGCGCTGCCGAGCGTCGCCGCGATGGTCGAGCCCGCCCGCATGGGCCTCGACGCGCTGGACGAGCGCGACTGAGTCCCGCCTCGACGCCGGCCGGCAGGGGGGGCCGGCGCCGGGGCGACCGAGCACGGCGGCGCCGCCGGGAGCACCCGGCGGCGCCGCCGTCGTCGGCTGCCGCGGCGGTGACGGGCGGCGGGTGATGCGTGGCGGGTGCCGGGGCGCGGGCGACGCGCGCGTGCTCAGCGGGCGGCGCGCCCGAGCTCAGGCGCCCCCGTGCCCAGGGAAGCGGTGGTCTCGAGGACGGGGCCCCGGGGCCGCACGGCCTGCAGGGCACGCGGCGCGGGCCGCTCGACCTGCGGCGACGGGACCGGCGTGCGGTTGAGCACGTACGTGGGCTCGAGGTGGAAGCCCTGGAACAGGTCGAAGCCGAGCTCGCGGCACGCCGCCATCTGGTCGGGGTGCTCGATCCGCTCGGCGACGAGCGTCGCGCCGTGGCTGCGGGCGAGCTCGACGAGCCGCGGGCCGCGCTGCTCGATGTCGCGCACGTCGACCTTGACGTAGTCGGCGTACGGGAGCATCGCGACCTGCCCGGTGAGGCCGACGAAGTCGTCGAGCGCCACCCGGAAGCCGCGCGCGCGGAGGCGGCGCAGCCCGGCGAGGACGCGGGCGTCGGCGCGCACCGACTCGACGACCTCCACGACGAGCCGGTTCGGCTCCTCGGGCAACGGCAGTTCGCCCACGAGGAAGGCGCGCGTGAAGTTGACGAAGACCAGGGCGTCGGAGGCCAGCGCGCGCACGCCGAGGGGGCTGAACGTCGCCTGGAGGACGCGCAGCGTGGCGCGGTCCTGCGCCTCGGCGGGCCAGAGGTCGACGCGCACCGGGGCGCTGCGCCCCGTCCGGTAGAGGAACTCGTAGCCGTGCACCTGGCCGTCGTGGCCGAAGATGCCCTGCCGGCCGACGTAGAGCCGGGGGCCCACCTGGGCGCGCGGATGCGTGAACGCAGGTGCGGCGGCGACGTCGTCGACCGCGAGAGCGCTCACCATGGTCACTGAGAGCGCCCCGACAGGTGTCCATGACGCGAGATGGGCTTGCGGGCTCCGGCACTCCGTACCCGCGGAGGGCGCGGACACGACGACGGCGCCGCCCTCGTGGGTGGCGCCGTCGGATGCTGCCCGGCCGGGTCGGCCGCGCGCTCGGCTCAGAGCGCGGCGACCTTCTTGGCGAGGGCCGACTTGCGGTTGGCCGCCTGGTTGGAGTGGATCACGCCCTTGCTCACGGCCTTGTCCAGCTTGGTCGAGGCGATGCGCAGCGCCTCGGTCGCCGCCTCCTTGTCGCCGGCGGCGACGGCCTCGCGGACCCGGCGCACGTGCGTCTTGAGCTCGGACTTGACCGCCTTGTTGCGCAGGCGGGCCGCCTCGTTGGTGCGGATGCGCTTGATCTGGGACTTGATGTTCGCCACGTGTGGTCTCTCTGGTGTGTTCGCCGAAGCGAAGCCGACAGGTCGTTCGAGGGCGTCGCCGTGTCCCGGGACCTGGCCGTGTGGGGTCGGCCGCGAGCGGGAACCGGCCTGTGCCCGCCGACCTGGGCGGACACGCGGGCACCGATGCTACCAGCCGGGCGCCCGCGGCAGCGAACCGCGGCGGGGCCGCCGCGCGGGCCGACGGTGGCCCGCACGGCGGCCGGGCCGGGGTCAGTCGAGGACGAACGTGATCTCGAGCATCACCTGGTAGGCGACGATGTTGCCGTCCTTCACCTCGACCTTCTGGCCCTTCACCCACGCGCCCGAGACGTTGCGCAGCGTCTGCGACGCCCGGGCGATGCCCGCGGCGATGGCGTCCTCGAAGCTGACCTCGGAACGGACGCTCAGCTCGGTGATCTTGGCGACGGTCGACGGCATGGCGAACCTCCTGCCTGGTCCGGGCGGACCGGCGGCCGCCGGACCGCGGGTTCCAGCGTCCGCCGGGCCCGCGGCCCCCGCAAACGGTGGCCGGCCGCCGGGCGGCGCCGGGCAGGAGCGGGGTCGCGGCCGTGGGACCATGGAGCCCGACCGACCAGCCCCCGACGGAGCCACCTTGACGCCGATCCCCGATGCCGCGCTGAGCCGGCGCGTGCAGCCCGCGGCCACGCCGCCGGAGCTGCTGCGCAACTTCTGCATCATCGCGCACATCGACCACGGCAAGTCGACGCTCGCCGACCGCATGCTCCAGCTCACCGGCGTCGTCGACGAGCGCGTGATGCGCGAGCAGTACCTCGAC
>JAAZAC010000057.1 GCA_012514545.1 Actinomycetales bacterium
CCAGCGGCTCGACGACGACGGTGCTCCCGGGCGCGGCGTGCGCCTCGCCGTTCGCGCCCACGGCGTCCGGGCGCTCGGCGACGCTGTCCCACACGAGGCGCCACGCGCCGTCGGGCCGGTCCGGGGGGAGCCCGCCGGCCAGCGTGAACTCGACGGGGTCGAGCGCCCCGTTGACGAGGAGCAGCACCGCGGAGCCGTCGGGGGCGACGCGCGTCATCTGCAGGCTGCGCACGCCGATGTCGTGCCACGCCGCGTGGTCGAGCGCGGTGCCGTCCGCGCGGTGCCAGGCGAGGTCGGGGCGCTCGTCGCCGGCCGCCTGGCGCGCGGGGGTGGGGCGGCCCGTGTAGAAGCCCCACGTGCGCAGGGCGGGCAGCTCGCGGCGCAGGCGGAACAGGTACCGCGCGGTCTCGAGCAGGTCCGCGCGCGCCTCGTCGAGGTCCCAGTCCAGCCAGGAGATCTCGTTGTCCTGGCAGTACGCGTTGTTGTTGCCGCGCTGCGTGCGGCCGATCTCGTCGCCTGCGGTGAGCATGGGCGTGCCCGCCGCGAGCGCGAGCGTGGCGAGCAGGTTGCGCTGCGAGCGCCGCCGCAGGGGGAGGATCTCCTGCCCGACGGCGGGGTCGCGCACCGGGCCCTCGATGCCGTGGTTCCACGAGCGGTTGGCGTCGGAGCCGTCGCGGTTGCCCTCGCCGTTGGCCTCGTTGTGCTTGTGGTCGTAGGTGACGAGGTCGGCGAGCGTGAAGCCGTCGTGCGCCGTCACGTAGTTGACGGACGCGACGACGCCGCGGGACAGCGGCGGGTCGCCGTGGCCGAACACGTCGGCGGAGCCGGACAGGCGCGTCGCGAGCTCGCGGACGCCGTGCCCCTCGCGGCCGTGCGCCCGCGCGGCCGGGTCGGCGAGCCAGAAGGTGCGCACGCCGTCGCGGAACCTGTCGTTCCACTCGGCCAGGGGCTCGGGGAACGCGCCGGTGCGCCAGCCCCCCGGCCCGAGGTCCCACGGCTCGGCGACGAGCTTGAGCCCGCTGAGCACCGGGTCGGTCTGCAGCGCGACGAGGAACGGGTGCTGCGGCGTGAAGCCGGCGTGGTCGCGGCCCAGGGTCACGGCGAGGTCGAACCGGAAGCCGTCCACGCCGACCTCCGTCGCCCAGTACCGCAGCGAGTCGAGGGCCATCTGCACGACGCGCGGCCGGCGGAAGTCGAGCGTGTTGCCGCACCCCGTGAGGTCGACGAACTGCGCGGGCGAGACGCCCGAGTGCACGTAGTAGACGGTCGGGTCGAGGCCACGCCAGGACAGGTGCGGCCCGTCCGTGCCGCCCTCGCACGTGTGGTTGTAGACGACGTCGAGCAGCACCTCGATGCCCGCCGCGTGCAGCAGCCGCACCATCCCCTTGACCTCGGCGAGCACGGCGGCCGGCCCCGCCGCCCGGGCCGCGGCCGTCGCGTACGCCGCGTGCGGGGCGAAGAAGCCGAGGGTGTTGTAGCCCCAGTAGTTGGTCAGGCCGCGGCGCACGAGGTGCGGCTCGCTCGCGGACGCGTGGATCGGCAGCAGCTCGACCGTGGTCACGCCGAGGGAGCGCAGGTGCTCGACCGTGGCCGGGTGGGCGAGCCCCGCGTACGTGCCGCGCAGCTCCGGCGGCACGCCCGGCATGCGCATGGTGAGGCCGCGCACGTGCGCCTCGTAGACCACCGTGTCCGGCCAGGGCACCGCCGGGCGCGGTACCGGGTCGGCGGCGAAGGCGTCGTCGACGACGACGGCGTGCGGGACGTGCGCGCGCGAGTCGGCGTCGTCGCGCTCCGGCCGGCCGACCGTGCGCAGGTCGTCGTCCACGCGCTGGCCGTACACCGCGGGCCCGAGGCGCACCTCGCCGTCGATCCCGCGGGCGTACGGGTCGAGGAGCAGCTTGGCCGGGTTGTAGCGCAGCCCGGCGTCGGGGTCCCAGCGCCCGTGGGCGCGGAACCCGTAGCGCTGGCCGGCGCGCACGCCCGGCACGTGGGCGCTCCACACGCCGTGGCGCGGGCCGTCGAGCGGGACGCGGCGCTCCGCCCAGCCGTCGGGGGCGCCCGGGTCCGGGTCGAGCAGGCACAGCTCGACGGCGTCGGCGTGCGAGGCGAGCACGGCGACGTCGACCCCGTCCCCGGCGAGGTGCACGCCGAGGCGCGGCCACGCGGGCGGCTCGGGGCGTGCGGACGTCATGAGGATCAAGTCTGACGCATCCGCGGCGCCGTCCCGCACGGCGCGGGCCGGGGCGCGGCCGGGCGCCCGCCCGGCCACCGCCGGGGCCGCGTCGCCACCCCTGCCGGGCGGGGGTAGCCTTCCGACGGCCGTCCACCGACCCGCGGGAGCCCAGCGCATGAAGATCGTCGTGTGCGTCAAGCACGTGCCCGACCTGCAGGCCGACCGTCGCTTCACCGACGACGGCCGCGTGGACCGGGAGGGCGTCGACGGCACGCTCAACGAGCTCGACGAGAACGCGGTCGAGGCCGCCCTGCGGCTCGTCGAGGCGGCCGGCGGCGAGGTGATCGCCCTGACGATGGGCCCCGACGACGCCGAGGACGCCGTGCGCCGCGCGCTCCAGATGGGCGTGCACCGCGCCGTGCGGGTCACCGACGACGCGCTCGCCGGCTCCGACGCCTTCGCGACGGCGGCCGTGCTCGCCGCGGCGGTCCGCCGCCTCGCCGACGACGGCCCGGTCGACCTCGTCGTCACCGGCATGGCCGCGCTCGACGGCCTCATGTCGGTCGTGCCCACGCTGCTCGCGGCCCACCTCGACCTGCCGCAGCTCACGCTCGCGGCCGAGCTGTCCGTCGCGGACGGGGTCGTGCGCGTGCGCCGCGACCTCGACCACGTCACCGAGGTGCTCGAGGCGCCGCTGCCGGCGCTCGTCAGCGTCACGGACCAGGCGAACGAGGCCCGTTACCCGGCATTCGCGGGCATCATGGCCGCCCGCAAGGCCCAGGTGCCGGTGTGGTCGCTCGCCGACCTCGGCCTCGACCCGGCCGCCGTCGGCGGCGCCGCCGCGCGGACGCGCGTGCTCGAGGCCAGCCCCCGGCCGCCGCGGGAGGGCGTGGTGATCACGGACACCGGCGACGGCGGCCGCCGCCTCGCCGCCTTCCTCGCCGAGAACGGACTCCTCGCATGACCGCCCCCACCGCACCCGTGCTGGCCGTCGTCGAGCACCACGACGGGCGCCCCCGGGCGTCCGCGCTCGAGCTGCTCACCGCGGGCCGAGCCCTCGGCCCCGTGCACGCCGTGTGGCTCGGCGACCCGCCCGACGACGCCGGCCCGCTCGCCGCGCACGGCGCCGCCGTCGTGCACGTGGTGCCCGTCCCGACGCCGGAGGCCGGCCTGCCCGCGTCCGTCGCCGCCGCGCTCGCCGGCCTGGCGGAGGCCACCGGCGCCGACGTCGTGCTCCTCGCCTCG
Organism: Actinomycetales bacterium; assembly: GCA_012514545.1. GTDB lineage: Bacteria > Actinomycetota > Actinomycetes > Actinomycetales > Cellulomonadaceae > Actinotalea. Next base: position 3,419 of record JAAZAC010000057.1, read on the forward strand.
GGCTTCGGGGCCAAGGAGGTCGCCGCGCGCCTCGCCCACGCGACCGGCGCCGCGCTCATGGTCGACGCCTCGGCGGTCGAGCGGGACGGCGAGGGCCGCGTCGTGACGACGCAGCAGGCGTTCGCCGCGTCGTGGACGCTGCGCTCGGCCGCGCAGGTGGGGCGCGCCGTCGTCACGCTGCGCTCGAACGCCGTGCGCGCGACGCCGGCCGAAACCCCGGGCGCGGCCGAGGTGCGCGTCGCCGCGCCTGCCCGGCCGGCAGACCCGCGCGTGCGCGTCGTCGAGCGGACGGCCCGGCCCGCGTCGGACCGCCCGGACGTCGGGGAGGCGGACGTCGTCGTCGTCGGTGGGCGCGGCACGCAGGGCGACTTCTCCCCGGTCGAGGACCTCGCGGACGCGCTCGGCGGCGCCGTCGGCGCGACGCGGGACGTCACGGACGAGGGCTGGCAGCCGCACGACGTCATGGTGGGCCAGACGGGCGTGACGATCTCGCCGCGCCTCTACGTCGGCGCCGGGGTCTCGGGCGCGGTGCACCACCGGGGCGGGATGCAGGCGTCGGGCACGATCGTCGCGGTGAACACCGACCCGGACGCGCCGATCTTCGAGTTCGCGGACTTCGGCGTCGTGGGGGACCTCGCCGAGGTGCTTCCGCAGGCGGCCGCCGAGATCCGGCGGCTGCGCGGGCAGGCCTGACTGCCGGCGCCGGGACCGGCCGCGGGACCGGCGTCAGAACCGGCGCAGCCAGTCGAGCGAGGCGCGCCCCTGGGCGAGCTGGAACGCCCGCAGGTTCGGCAGGCCGTGCGGGGCGGGCCGGATCGAGGCCTCCACGAAGAAGCCCGTGATCGCGGCGAGGACGGCCCGCACGGCGTCGCGGTCCGCGCCCTGCGCGTTCGGGTGGGACCAGAAGTGCTGCTCCGGGTCGCCGCCCTCCTGCATCGCCACGCTCGGCAGCGTCGCGAGCAGGTCCCACCAGCGGGCGCCGTCCCGGGCGGCGTGCGGCCAGTCGATGAGCCACACGCGCGGGTCCGGCGCCGTGGCGAGCATGACGTTGTCCGCGCGGAAGTCGCCGTGCACGAGGGTCTCGCCGACGCTCGCGTCGACGCCCGCGCGGGCGAGGTCGACGAGCTCGCCCAGCCGCTCGCGCAGCCACGGCCCGTGCTCCCCGACGGCGGCGACCGCGGCGTCGACGGCGGCGCCGTCGCCCTCGAGGCGCGCCCAGCCCTCGGCCAGGTGCGCCATGGACTCGGCGAGCGGCGGCAGCTCCCGGGGGGCGGGCGTGCCGACCTGCGCCAGGTCGGTGAGCGCGCCGAGGGCCCGCGCGAGCTCGTCCGGACGCCACGGCAGCACCGGCGCGCGCCCGTCGACGGGCTGCAGGCCGATGAGGACCCACTCGCCGTCGTCGTGGTGCCACCACAGGTGGGGGGCGTTGACCTCCGGCGGGAGGACGGCCGCGACGGCGATCTCGCGGCGGGCGAGGTTCGGGGCGTCGGGGTTCTGCTCGGGGGAGACGGCCTTGACGAAGACCTGCGTGCCGTTGCCCAGGCCGAGCAGGGCCGCGTAGCCGGGGGAGAAGCCGCTCGTGGCGCTCGTCTCGCTGACGACGTCCGCCCCCGCCAGCTCCGCGATCCGCAGGCGCACGTGGCGTGGCAGGTCGGACCAGTGCAGGCGCGAGCCACTGAAAGCGAGCGGCGCCGTCGTCACGGGAGTCGATTGTGCCAGGTCCGGGATCGGCTCCGGGGCGCCGGACGTCCCGTTCGTAGACTCGCCGTCCATGAGCCCCGGCGCGCCCCTCCCCGGCGCGGAGGTCTACCTCGACCACGCCGCGACGACGCCGGTGCGCCCGGCGGCGCTCGCCGCGCTCACCGAGGTCGCGGGGCGGGTGGGCAACCCGTCGTCGACGCACGGCCCGGGGCGCGCCGCGCGGCGCACCGTCGAGGAGGCCCGCGAGCTGGTGGCCGACCGGCTCGGCGCGCACCCGACGGAGGTCGTGCTCACGGGTGGCGGCACCGAGGCGGACAACCTCGCGGTGTGCGGGCTCTACTGGGCGCGCACCGCCGCCGACCCGCGCCGGCGCCGCGTCGTGGTGTCGGCCGTCGAGCACCACGCCGTGCTGGACCCTGCCCGGTGGCTGGCGGAGCGGGCGGGCGCCGAGCTCGTCCTGCTGCCCGTGGACGCCGCGGGCCGCGTGGAGCCCGCGGCGCTCGAGGCCGAGCTCGCCGCCCACGGCGACGAGACGGCGCTGGTCAGCGTGATGTGGGCGAACAACGAGGTCGGCACGGTGCAGCCGGTCGCCGAGGTGGCGCACCTCGCGCGGGCGCACGGGGTGCCGGTGCACGCGGACGCGGTGCAGGCGGTGGGCCAGGTCCCGGTCGACCTCGCCGCCTCGGGGCTGGACGCGCTGACGGTGTCCGCGCACAAGGTGGGCGGGCCCGTCGGGGTGGGCGCGCTGCTGCTGCGCCGGGACGTGGCCGTGGCGCCCGTGCTGCACGGCGGCGGCCAGGAGCGGGGAGTGCGGTCGGGCACGGTGCCGGCCGCGCTCGCCGCGGCGTTCGCCGCCGCCCTCGACGCCGCGACGGCCGACCTCGGGGGGACCACCGCCCGCCTCGCCGTGCTGCGCGACCGGCTCGTCGCGGGCGTGCTCGCGGCGGTGCCGGACGCCGTCGTGCGCGGCGCCTGGCCGCCGGGCGGCGGGGACGCCCCGGCGCGGCTGCCCGCGAACGCGCACGTGACGATCCCCGGGTGCGACAGCGAGGCGCTGCTCTTCCTCCTGGACCGGCACGGGATCGCCGCCTCGGCGGGGTCGGCCTGCCGCGCGGGCGTGCAGCAGCCGTCCCACGTGCTGTCCGCGATGGGCGTGCCCGACGCCGATTCCCGGGGGGCCCTGCGGCTCACCCTCGGCTGGATCTCGACGGACGCCGACGTCGACGCCCTGCTGGCGGTGATCGGGGACGTCGTGGCGCGGGCGCGCGCGGCGTCGGCCGTCCGCTGACGGCGAGACGCACTGCTCCGACCGGGTGAATCCGCCGCGGGTCGCCGGGCCCACCGGCGCGCCTGCGCGCGGGGCGGCGCGCCGGCCCGCATCGTTGGCGGGATCACCCCGTGTGATCGCTCACACGGGCGGCCGCGGGACGATGGGAGGGGCATGAGGCAGGTCGACGTGGACTGGGAGGCGCTGGGCGTCCTCGCGGTCGGCCGCGCGCCCGCCGAGCCGGTCGGCGTCCCGTGCGCCGCGCGGCCCGCCACCCGCTTCCGCCACCTCGACGGCCCGTGCCGCTGCTTCGTCGGCGGCCCGCCCCCGGTCTACCCGAGCGCCGGCCCCGTGTACCCGGCCGGCGGTCCCGCCGCGGCCCCGCGCGCCTCCTGACGGTCGCCCGGCGACGGGCGTCGGCGGGCCCGCACGTACCCTGGACGGGTGCGCGTGCTGGCCGCCCTCTCCGGAGGCGTCGACTCCGCCGTCGCGGCCGCCCGGGCCGTCGACGCGGGGCACGACGTCGTCGGCGTGCACATGGCGCTCTCGCGCAACCGCGACCCGTTCCGCACGGGCTCGCGCGGCTGCTGCTCGATCGAGGACGCCTCCGACGCGCGGCGTGCGGCCGACGTCCTCGGCATCCCCTTCTACGTGTGGGACCTCGCCGACCGCTTCGAGGAGACCGTCGTCGCCGACTTCCTCGCCGAGTACGCCGCCGGCCGGACGCCCAACCCGTGCGTGCGGTGCAACGAGCACGTGAAGTTCGCGACGCTCCTCGAGCGCGCGGTCGCGCTCGGCTTCGACGCCGTCTGCACCGGCCACTACGCGCGGCTCGTCCCCGGGCCCGACGGCGCCCCCGAGCTCCACCGGGCGCGGGACCTCGCCAAGGACCAGTCGTACGTCCTCGCGGTCGCGGGGCCCGACCGGCTGCGCCGCGCGATCTTCCCGCTCGGCGAGGTCGCCTCGAAGCAGGACGTCCGGGCCGAGGCGGCGGCCCGCGGCCTGGGCCTGTCCGCCAAGCCCGACTCGTACGACATCTGCTTCGTGGCCGACGGCGACACGGCGGGCTTCCTGCGCCGTCGCCTGGGCGAGCGGCCGGGCGAGATCCGCGACGAGGCGGGGGACGTCGTCGGGCACCACGACGGCGCGTACCGCTTCACGGTCGGGCAGCGCCGGGGCCTGCGGCTGGGCCGGCCCGCGCCCGACGGCCGGCCCCGCTACGTGCTCGACGTCGTGCCCGCGACGAACACGGTGGTCGTCGGCCCGGCGGAGGCGCTCGACGTCCGGCGCGTCGCCGCGTCCGACGCCGTGTGGTTCGGGCCCGCGCCCGGCGAGCCCGTGCGCTGCGCCGCCCAGGTGCGCGCGCACGGCGCGGCGCTGCCCGGCCGCGCGTGGGCGACCGCCGACGGGGGCGTGGTGGTCGAGCTCGACGAGCCGCTGCGGGGCGTCGCCGCGGGCCAGTCCCTCGTGCTGTACGCCGGCACGCGGGTCCTCGCGCACGCGACGGTCCGGGCCGCGCACCGGGCCACCGCCGTCGGCGCGGCGGGCTGACCGGGCCGGACCCCGGGCCGCGGCTGTCCCCGGCTCGCGCGATGATGGGCCGGTGAGCGACGGCCTGCACCCCGACGACGTCGGCCTCGACGAGGCCACCGCGCGCCAGCGCTGGACCGCCCTCGCGGAGGAGATCCGCGACCACCAGTTCGCCTACTACGTGCGCGACGCGCCCACGATCAGCGACGCGGAGTACGACGCGCTGATGCGCCGGCTGGAGGCGCTCGAGGCGGCGTACGAGGAGTACGGGCTGCGCACGCCCGACTCGCCGACGCAGGTGGTCGGCGGGACGTTCTCGACGGACTTCGCCGCCGTCGACCACGTCGAGCGGATGCTCAGCCTGGACAACGCCTTCTCGGTGGACGAGGTGGCCGCCTGGGCGGAGCGCGTGCGGCGCGACCTCGACGGGGCCGGCGCCGGCCTGCACTACCTGTGCGAGCTGAAGATCGACGGGCTCGCGGTGGCGCTGCTGTACGAGCGCGGGCGCCTCGTGCGCGCCGCGACCCGCGGCGACGGCCGGACCGGCGAGGACGTGACGGCGAACGTGCGCACCATCGCCGGGGTGCCGCACCGACTCACCGGCGACGACGTGCCCGAGCGCATCGAGGTGCGCGGCGAGGTCTACTTCCCGGTCGCCGACTTCGAGGCGCTCAACGCTGCGCGGGTCGCGGCCGGCGAGGCGCCGTTCGCCAACCCCCGCAACTCCGCCGCGGGGTCGCTGCGGCAGAAGGACCCGCGGGTCACCGCCTCGCGCCCCCTGCGGCTCATCTGCCACGGCATCGGCGGCCTGGTGTGGGAGGGCCACGAGACCGCGACCGCGCGGCAGTCCGAGACGTACGCGCTGCTCGGGTCGTGGGGCCTGCCCGTGTCGGCGCACTACCGGGTCGTCGACGACCTCGACGGCATCCGCGCGATGATCGACGAGTACGCCGCCCGCCGGCACGACCTCGAGCACGAGATCGACGGCGTCGTCGTCAAGGTCGACGAGGTCGCGCTGCAGCGTCGGCTCGGCGCCACGAGCCGCGCGCCGCGCTGGGCCATCGCCTTCAAGTACCCGCCGGAGGAGGTCAACACCCGGCTGCTGTCGATCGAGGTCAACGTCGGCCGCACCGGCCGGGTCACGCCGTTCGCGGTGATGGAGCCCGTGCGCGTGGCCGGCTCGACCGTGTCGATGGCGACGCTGCACAACCAGGACGTCGTCCGCGCCAAAGGCGTGCGGATCGGCGACATGGTCGTGCTGCGCAAGGCCGGCGACGTCATCCCCGAGATCGTCGGGCCGGCCCCGCGCGCCGAGGACGACGACTGGCCGCGCCGCGAGTTCGTCATGCCGGCGGAGTGCCCCGCGTGCGGCACGCCGCTGCGCGCGATGCGCGAGGGCGAGGTGGACCTGCGCTGCCCGAACGCCCGCACGTGCCCGGCCCAGGTCCGCGGGCGGGTCGAGCACATCGGCTCGCGCGGGGCGCTGGACATCGAGGCGCTCGGCGAGGTGACCGCGGCCGCGCTGACGCAGCCGGAGGTGCCCGAGACGCCGCCCGTGCCGAGCGACGCGTACCTGTTCGACCTCGTCGGCTACCCGCTCGACGCGCCGGAGGAGGTGCGCGAGCGGGTGCGCGCCGAGAGCCTGCGCCGCCTCATGGCGGTCGAGGTGGTCGTGCGCGACCCCGAGACGGGGGAGCCGCGCGTCGACGACGACGGCGTGGTGCGCCGTCGGGCCCCGTTCCGGCGCGCGGTCAGCCACAGCAGGGCGGAGCGCGAGCGGGCCGCCGCGGAGGGCCGCACGCTCGAGCCGTGGGCGCCGTCGGCCGCGGCCCTGACGCTCCTCGACCAGCTCGACGCGGCCAAGACCAAGCCGTTCTGGCGCGTCCTCGTGGCGCTGAGCATCCGCAACGTGGGCCCGACGGCGGCGCGCGCCCTCGCGCAGCGGTTCGGCTCCATGGCCGCGCTGCGCGAGGTGCTCGACGGTGACCGCGCGGCCGCGGTCGCGACGCTGTCCGAGGTCGAGGGCGTCGGGCCGGTCATCGCCGAGTCGCTGCTCGACTGGTACGCCGAGGACTGGCACCGCGAGATCCTCGACCGCTGGGCCGCGGCGGGCGTGGTCATGCGCGACGAGCCCGACGACTCGGTGCCGCGCACGCTCGAGGGGCTGACCGTCGTCGTCACGGGCTCGCTCGAGGGCTTCTCCCGCGACGGCGCCAAGGAGGCGATCGTCGCGCGCGGCGGCAAGGCGGCCGGCAGCGTGTCGAAGAAGACGGACTTCGTCGTCGTGGGGGAGAACGCGGGCTCGAAGGAGGCCAAGGCGCGCGAGCTCGGCCTGCGGATCCTCGACGAGGCGCAGTTCGTGGCGCTGCTCGCGGGCGGGCCCGCCGCGCTCGACGGGCCGGACGGCGCGGGCGACGACGACGCGGGCGACGCCGGAGCCGCCGACGCCCCCGCCGACGCCCCCGACGACGCCGGGGAGGGCCGGGCATGACGGTCACCGTGCGCGTCGCCGAGCCGGACGACCTCGAGCGGGTCGGCGAGCTGACCGCGCAGGCCTACCTCACCGACGCGCTCGTCGACCCGGACCACTGGTACGTGGGCGAGCTGCGCGACGCCGCGCGGCGGGCGCGGGAGGCGACGGTGCTCGTCGCCGTCGACGGCGACCGCGTCGTCGGCACCATCACGCTCGCGCCGGCGGGCTCGCCGTACGCCGAGATCGCGCAGCAGGGGGAGATGGAGCTGCGCATGCTCGCCGTGGACCCGGCGGCCCGGGGGCGGGGGGTCGGCGAGCGCCTCATGCGGGCGGCGATCGAGCGGGGGCTCGGCTGGGGCGCGCACGCCGTCGTGCTGTCGACGATGCCCGAGATGCGCGCGGCCCAGCGCGTGTACGACCGGATGGGGCTGCGCCGCGCGCCCGAGCGCGACTGGACGGGCGAGTCCGGCATCACGTTCCTCACCTACGTGGCCGACCAGACCACCGCCGGGGAGCACCGATGACCGGCGCCGGCACGCCGTGGCCCGCCGTGGACCCGGCGACCTGGTCCGCGTACGCCGCGGCCGCCGACGGGCCCGGGTTCGACGTCCGCGACCCGGCGACCGGCGACGCGATCGCCCGCCTGCGGGACGACGACGAGCGCGCCGCCGACGCCGCGGTCGCGCGCGCCGTCGCGGCCGCGGACGCCTGGGCGGCCACCCCCGCCCGCGAGCGCTCCGACGTGCTCCTGCGCGCGTTCGCCGCGATGCGCGAGCGCCGCGAGGAGCTCGCCGCCCTCGTCTCGCTCGAGAACGGCAAGGCCCGGGCCGACGCGCTCGCGGAGGTGGACTACGCCGCCGAGTTCTTCCGCTGGTACGCCGAGGAGGCGGTCCGGCTCCGCGGCGAGCTGTTCACCAACCCGGCCGGGACCAACCGTGTGCTCGTCTCGCACGAGCCGGTCGGCGTGTGCGTGCTCGTCACGCCGTGGAACTTCCCGGCCGCGATGGCCACCCGCAAGATCGGGCCGGCGCTCGCGGCCGGCTGCACCGCGATCCTCAAGCCCGCGTCCGAGACCCCGCTCACGGCGATCGCCGTCGCCGGGATCCTGCGCGAGGCCGGGCTGCCCGACGGCGTCCTGCAGCTCGTCGTCACCACGCGCCCCCGGGAGGTGGTCGCCCGGCTGCTCGAGCACGACGCCGTCCGGCTGCTCTCGTTCACCGGGTCCACCGAGGTGGGCCGCACCCTGCTCGCGCAGGCGGCAGCCTCCGTGCAGCGCACGACCATGGAGCTCGGCGGCAACGCGCCGTTCCTCGTGCTCGACGACGCCGACCTCGACGCGGCGGTGGCCGGCGCCATGGTCGCGAAGATGCGCAACGCCGGGCAGGCGTGCACCGCGGCGAACCGCTTCTACGTGCAGTCCGGCGTCCACGACGCGTTCGTCGACGCGCTGTGCGCGCGGATGGCGGCCGTCGTCGTCGGTCCCGCGTCCGACCCGGCCACGGAGTGCGGCCCGCTCGTCAACGCCGCCGCCGTCGACAAGGTCGTCGACCTCGTCGACGACGCGGTCGCGCGCGGCGCCCGCGTCCGCCTCGGCGGCGTGCGCCCCGAGGGTGGGCCGGGCACCTTCTACCCGCCGACGGTCCTCGTCGACGTGCCGCCCGACGCGCGGATCCTCGCCGAGGAGGTCTTCGGCCCCGTCGCGCCCGTGGTCCGGTTCGACGACGTGGACGAGGCCGTCGCGGCGGCCAACGACACGATCCACGGGCTCGTGTCCTACCTCTACACCGGCGACCTCGCCGAGGGCCTGCGGATCGCGCGCCGCCTGCGCGCGGGGATGGTCGCGGTCAACCGCGGCCTGGTGTCCGACCCGGCGGCGCCGTTCGGGGGCGTCAAGCAGAGCGGCGTCGGCCGCGAGGGCTCCCACGAGGGGCTCCTCGAGTACGTCGACGTCAAGTACGTCGCGACCACCTGGTAGTCGTCGCCCTGCCGCAGCGCGCCGGCCGGGTGACACTGGTGCCATGGACACGGGCCTGGTCTCCGCTCGCCTCGCCGCCGACCTGCGTGACGCGGGCCTGCGCTGGACCCCCGCGCCGGGCGACCGGTTCGTCATCCCGAAGCCCGGCCTCGAGGGGTCGGTCTTCACGCTGAGCGAGATGACGATCGAGGCGCACGAGTACCCGACGGGCACGGTCCTCGGCTTCAACGGCACGACCGAGTGGGCGCTGGACTCCGTCGCCAAGGAGGAGGCGCTGTGGCTGCCCCGGGAGGACCAGGTCCGCGACCTCCTGGGCGGGACCTTCCGGTCGCTGCGGCGCGTGGACGACGAGTACGTCGTCACGACGCGCGACGCGGGCGGCGCCGAGCACGAGTACCGGGCCCGCGCCGCGGCGGAGGCCTACGGCCTCGCGCTCCTCGCGCTCGTCCGGCGTGCGATGGCGGAGGTCCACGCCTCCTGAACGCCCTGACGCCCTGAACGCCCTGGCGCGCGGCGTGGCTCAGGCGGTGCGCGCCCGCAGCCAGGCGAGGACGGCGAGCACCCGCCGGTGGTGCGCGTCCGACGGCGGGAGGCCGAGCTTGGCGAACACGTTGCCGACGTGCTTCTCGACCGCCCCCGCGCTGACGACGAGCGCCTCGGCGATCGCGGCGTTCGAGCGGCCCTCGGCCATGAGCACGAGCACCTCGCGCTCGCGGGGCGTGAGCGTCTCGAGGGGGTCGGCGGCGCGCCGGGTCACGACGAGCTGCGCCACGACGTCGGGGTCGAGCGCCGAGCCCCCGCCCGCCACCCGCGCGAGGGCGTCGGCGAGCGTGTCGAGGTCCTGCACGCGGTCCTTGAGCAGGTAGCCCACGCCGCCCCGGCCGTCGGCGAGCAGGTCGCGGGCGTAGGACTCCTCGACGTACTGCGACAGCACGAGGACGCCGACGTCGGGCAGCGCGCGCCGCAGCTCCACGGCCGCCCGCAGGCCGTCGTCGGTGAACGTCGGGGGCATGCGGACGTCGACGACGGCGACGTCGGGCCGGTGCTCGAGCGCGGCGGGCACGATCCGCGTGGCGTCGTCGACGGCGGCGACGACCTCGTGGCCGGCCTCCGCGAGCAGCCGCACGAGGCCCTCGCGCAGGAGCACCGAGTCCTCGGCGAGCAGGATGCGCATGCGCCCACTCTGCCGCGCCGCGCCGCCGCGGGGGAGCGCCCCGCGGCGGCGGGTCGGGCGGCACGGGTCGGGTCAGGACCAGGGCAGCGTCGCGCGGACGACGGTCGGGCCGCCCTCGGGGCTGGCGACGGACAGCAGGCCGCCGAGCCCCTCGACGCGGTCGACGAGCCCGGCGAGCCCGTGGCCCTTGGCCACCGCGGCCCCGCCGACGCCGTCGTCGACCACCTCGACGGCGACCACGCGGTCGTCCCCCTCGCCGGCGCCCCACACGCGCACGACGGCGACGCTCGCCCGGGCGTGCTTCGCGACGTTGGCCAGGGCCTCCGTGACGACGAAGTACGCGGCGGCCTCGACGGCGGGCGCGGGCCGGTCCTCGAGCGCCACGTCCACCGTGGTCGGCACCGCGGCGCGCGCGGCGACGGCGGCGAGGGCGGCCTCGAGCCCGCGGTCGGCGAGGATCGGCGGCGCGATGCCGCGCGACAGGGCGCGCAGCTCGGCGAGCGTCTCGGCGGCCTGCGCGCGGGCCTCGGCGAGCAGGCGGCGGGCCTCGTCGGGGTCCTCGTCGAGGCGGCGCTCGGCCGCGGACAGGTCCATGCCGAGGCGCACGAGGCGCTGCTGCGGCCCGTCGTGGATGTCCCGCTCGAGCCGGCGCAGGGAGGCGGTCTCCGCGGCCGCGGCCGCGGCCCGGCGCGCGGTGAGGTCGGACACCTGCTCCTGGAGCGCGCGCCGCGAGGCGCCGGTGAGCAGCCAGGAGGCGAGCCCCGCGTGCAGGGCCGCGCACCAGCGCATGACGGGCGGCAGGCTCAGGGCGAGCAGGGCGCCGAGGACGAGGTTGACCTGGGCGTCGGTCACGGGCAGGTCGAGCAGGTCGGCCAGCCCCTGGTTGTCGTCGGGCAGCCAGCGCTCCCAGAACCAGTAGGTGAGGCCGCCGAGGGCGCCCGCCCACCACCCGACCACGACGGAGAACGTGAAGCACGACAGCGCGAGCGCGAGGACCCCGTGCAGGGCCGCCGCCCAGCGCTTCGGGTCGGTCAGCCGCAGCCACTGCGCGCGCAGCCCGACGCCGGACACCGGCGCGTAGACGATCGGCGCGAGCTCGGTGCCCCGCGCGCGCAGCCGGACGCGCTCGAGCCGCTCGAAGCCCATGGCGACGCCGAGCATCACCGCGCCGAGCGGCACGCCGACCCACACGACCACGAGGCCGGCGGCGAGGCTGAGCCCCGTCACCAACACGACGAACGAGGCGAGCGAGATCGGGAACGTCAGCAGGAGGTACACCGAGTCCCGGACGGCCTGGGCGAGCACGTCCGGCAGCGGGGCGCCCGGCCCGGGCGGGCCGGGCGGGCCGCTCGTGGCGGCCGGGGCGGCGGTCGGCGGGGCACCGAGGGGCGGCGCGCCGTCGTCGGGCAGGGAGGGCCCGGCCGGGGTGGCGGGCCCGGTGGCGGTGGGCATCCGGGTCATGTCCCGATCGTCGGGCGGGCGGCCCGGTCGGCACGATCCGGCTGCCGGGCCGATCCAGGGTAGGGCCAGCCCTACCCCGCGGTCCGCGGCTCCCGGACGAAACGGCTCGGACACGTGCCGCCACTAGACTCGCGCGCATGTCCACCATCTCCCGCGAGGAGGTCGCGCGCCTGGCGGGCCTCGCGCGGATCGACCTCACCGAGTCCGAGCTGACGCGCCTCGCCGGCGAGCTCGACGTCATCGTCGAGGCCGTCGCGACGGTGAGCCGGGTGGCCACCGACGACGTCCCCGCGACGAGCCACCCGCTGCCGCTGCACAACGTCTTCCGGCCCGACGTCGTCACCGCGACGCTGCCCGTCGAGGAGGCCCTCGCGGCCGCCCCGGCGGCCGAGGACGGCCGGTTCGCCGTGCCGCAGATCCTCGAGGAGGACTGATGGGCGACCTCACGCGGCTGTCCGCGGCCGCCCTCGCGGAGCGCCTCGCCGCCGGGGACGTCTCGAGCGTCGAGGTGACGCGCGCGCACCTCGACCGCATCGCCGCCGTCGACCCGGCCGTGCACGCGTTCCTCCACGTCGACGCCGAGGGCGCCCTGGCCACGGCGGCCGACGTCGACGCGCGCCGCGCCGCCGGCGAGGACCTGCACCCGCTGGCCGGCGTGCCGATCGCGATCAAGGACGTCGTCGTCACCAGGGGCATGCCGACGACGGCGGGCTCGCGCATCCTCGAGGGCTGGGTGCCGCCGTACGACGCGACGCTCGTCGAGCGGATCCGCGCGGCGCGGCTGCCGATCCTCGGCAAGACGAACATGGACGAGTTCGCCATGGGCTCGTCGACCGAGCACTCGGCGTTCGGGGACACGCACAACCCGTGGGACCTCGACCGCATTCCCGGCGGCTCCGGCGGCGGCAGCGCCGCGGCGGTCGCGGCGTACGAGGCCCCGCTCGCGATCGGCACCGACACCGGCGGCTCGATCCGCCAGCCGGCCGCGGTCACGGGGACCGTCGGCGTGAAGCCCACGTACGGCGGGGTCTCCCGCTACGGCCTCATCGCGATGGCGTCGTCCCTCGACCAAGCCGGGCCCGTGTCGCGCACGGTGCTCGACGCCGCGCTGCTGCACGCGCTCGTCGGCGGCCACGACCCGCGCGACTCGACGTCGCTGCCCGACCCGCTGCCCGACGTCGTCGGCGCGGCGCGCCGCGGCGCGACGGGCGACCTCACGGGCGTGCGCCTCGGGGTCGTGCGCGAGCTCGGCGGCGAGGGGTACCAGCAGGGCGTCCGCCGGCGCTTCGAGGAGTCGCTCGAGGTGCTGCAGGCCGCCGGCGCCGAGGTCGTCGAGGTGAGCTGCCCGCACTTCGAGTACGCCCTCGCCGCGTACTACCTGATCATGCCGAGCGAGGCGTCCAGCAACCTCGCGCGGTTCGACGGCATGCGGTACGGGCTGCGCGTCGAGCCCGCCGACGGGCCGGTGACCGCGGAGCGCGTCATGGCCGCGACGCGGGGCGCCGGGTTCGGCGACGAGGTCAAGCGCCGCGTCATCCTCGGCACCTACGCGCTGTCCGCGGGCTACTACGACGCGTACTACGGCAGCGCGCAGAAGGTCCGCACGCTCGTCCAGCGGGACTTCGCCGCGGCGTTCGAGCAGGCCGACGTCCTCGTCTCGCCGACCGCGCCGACGACGGCGTTCCGGCTGGGGGAGAAGCTCGACGACCCGATGGCGATGTACCTCAACGACGTCGCCACCATCCCGGCGAACCTCGCCGGCGTGCCCGGCATCTCCGTGCCGAACGGGCTGGACGAGGGCCTGCCCGTCGGGTTCCAGGTGCTCGCGCCGGCGAAGGCCGACGACCGGCTGTACCGCGTGGCCGCCGCGCTCGAGGCGCGCCTCGAGGAGCGCTGGGGCGGCCCGCTGCTCGCGCAGGCGCCCGAGCTGGAGGTGACCCGATGACGACCGAGGCCACGCCGCTGGTCGACTACGACGACGCCGTGCGCCGGTACGACCCGGTGCTCGGCATCGAGGTGCACGTCGAGCTGGGCACCGCGAGCAAGATGTTCGACGGCGCGCCCACGGAGTTCGGCGCGCCGCCCAACACGCAGACGACGCCGGTCTCGCTCGGCCTGCCGGGCTCGCTGCCCGTGGTCAACGAGAAGGCCGTCGAGTGGGCGGTCCTCATCGGGCTCGCGCTCAACTGCGAGATCGCGGAGTCCTGCCGGTTCGCGCGGAAGAACTACTTCTACCCGGACCTGCCGAAGGCCTACCAGATCAGCCAGTACGACGAGCCGATCGCGCACGACGGCTGGGTCGACGTCGAGCTGGAGGACGGCACCACGGTCCGCGTCGAGATCGAGCGCGCGCACATGGAGGAGGACGCCGGCAAGAACACGCACGTCGGCGGCGCCGCGGGGCGCATCCACGGCGCGGAGTACTCGCTCGTCGACTACAACCGCGCGGGCGTGCCGCTCGTGGAGATCGTGACCAAGCCGATCACCGGCGTCGGTGCCCGGGCGCCCGAGGTCGCCCGCGCCTACGTGCAGACGCTGCGCGACATGTTCCGGGCGCTCGGGGTCTCCGAGGCCCGCATGGAGCGCGGCAACGTGCGCGCCGACGTCAACGTGTCCCTGCGGCCCTCGCCGGACGCGCCGCTCGGCACGCGCACGGAGACGAAGAACGTCAACTCGTTCCGCTCCGTCGAGCGCGCGGTGCGGTTCGAGATCTCCCGGCAGGCGGGCGTGCTCGACTCCGGGGCCGCCGTCGTGCAGGAGACCCGGCACTGGCACGAGGACACCGGCATCACGACGCCGGGCCGCGTGAAGTCCGACGCCGAGGACTACCGCTACTTCCCCGAGCCCGACCTCGTGCCGATCGTGCCCGACCGGGCGTGGGTGGAGGGCCTGCGGGCGAGCCTGCCCGAGATGCCCGCGGCCCGGCGCCGCCGGCTGCAGGCCGCGTGGGGCTACTCCGACGCCGAGATGCGCGACGTCGTCAACGCGGGCGCCCTCGACCTCGTCGAGGCGACGGTCGCGGCGGGTGCCTCGCCCGCGGCGGCGCGCAAGTGGTGGATGGGCGAGCTCGCCCGCACCGCCAACGAGCAGGGCGCGAGCCTCGAGGAGCTGCCCGTGACGCCGGCGCAGGTCGCCGAGCTGCAGGGCCTCGTGGACGCCGGCCGGCTCAACGACAAGCTCGCCCGCCAGGTGCTCGCCGGCGTGCTGGCGGGGGAGGGCTCCCCGCAGGAGGTCGTCGCCGCCCGCGGGCTGGAGATCGTGTCCGACGACGGCGCGCTGCTGGCCGCCGTCGACGAGGCCCTGGCCGCGCAGCCCGACGTCGTGGAGAAGATCCGCGGCGGCAACCTCGGGCCCGTCGGGGCGATCATCGGGGCGGTGATGAAGGCGACGCGCGGCCAGGCCGACGCGGCGCGCGTGCGCGAGCTCGTGCTCGAGCGGGTCAAGGGGTGAGCGCCGTGGCGACGACCACCCCAGTGCTGCGCGGCGAGCTCGTCACCCTGCGCCCCATCCGTGCGGACGACGCCGACGCGATGTGGGACATGCTCAGCGACCCCGAGGGCAACCGCCTCACCGGGACGACGCAGGCGTTCACCCGCGAGCAGGTCGAGGAGTGGTGCGCGACCGTCGGCGCGCGCGAGGACCGGCACGACTGGGCGATCACCCACGTGACCGACGAGTACCTCGGCGAGATCGTCCTCAACCGGGTCGACACGCACTCCCGCAACGCCAACCTGCGCCTCGCCATGCGGCCCGGCCAGCGCGGCCGCGGCTTCGGCAGCGAGGCCATCTCGCTCGTGCTCGCGTTCGCGTTCGGCGAGCCCCCGGGCGGGCTCGGCCTGCACCGCGTCTCGCTCGACGTGCTGAGCATCAACCCGCGCGCCCGCGTGCTGTACGAGAGCCTCGGCTTCGTCGAGGAGGGGCGGCTGCGCGAGGCGCACCTCGACGGCGAGTTCTGGTGCGACGCCATCGTCATGGCGATCCTCGAGGACGACTGGCGCGCGCTGCACGGCGGTCAGGCGGCCACGTGACGGTGACCATGACGGTCGCGCACCCCGAGGTGCGCGACGGGCTGGAGGCCGCCGGGATCCCGGACGGCGCGCGCGTGGTCCTGTGGGACTGCCGCTCGCCGCTGCCCGCCGACGACGTCCCGGTGCGCCCGGACGAGGTGGACGTCGTCGTGGTGCCGAACTACGCCGCGTCGCCCTCGCTCCTGGCGCGGGTCGGCGCGCTGCCGCGCCTCGCCGTCGTGCAGCTGCCGAGCGCGGGCTACGAGCACGCGCTGCCGCACCTGCCGCCGGAGGTCACGGTGTGCAACGGGCGCGGCGTGCACGACGCCGGCACGGCGGAGCTCGCCGTCGGCCTCGCGCTCGCCGTCCAGCGGGGGATCGACGAGGCCGTGCGCGACATGCCCGAGGGCCGGTGGCGGCCGGTCGAGCGCTCCTCGCTCGCGGACCGGCGGGTGCTGGTGCTGGGCTTCGGCGCGATCGGCGCCGCGGTGGCCCGGCGCCTGCGCGCCTTCGAGGCCGAGGTCGTCCCGGTCGCGCGGACCGCGCGGGACGACCCGGAGTGGGGCCGGGTGCACGCGGTCGCCGACGTCGTGGGCCTGCTGGGCGACGTCGACGTCGTGATCGTCACCCTGCCGCTGACGGAGGAGACCGACCGGCTCGTGGACGCCCGGTTCCTCGCGGCCCTGCCCGACGGCGCGCTGCTCGTCAACGTCGGTCGCGGGCGGGTCGTGGACACCGACGCGCTCGTCGCGGAGGTCTCCGCGGGCCGGCTGCGGGCGGCGCTCGACGTCACGGACCCGGAGCCCCTGCCGGCGGACCACCCGCTCTGGCGGGCGCCCGGGGTGGTCATCACGCCGCACGTGGGCGGCTACACGGACGCGACGACGCCGCGGCTCGTGGACCTGCTGCACCGCCAGCTCGTCCGGCTCGTCGCGGGGGAGCCGCCGCTCAACGTGGTGCGGGCGGGCACGCGGCGCTGACGGCCCGACGGCCTGACGGCTCAGGCGCTGTCGGGCGGCCGACGCGCGGCCGCCGGGCAGACCGGCGCGGAGCGACGCGGCCGGTCAGGTGAGGGGGCGGCAGCTCCCGCGGACGATGAGCTCGGTCGGCAGGGTCACGTGGTTCCCGCCCTCGGCCGTGCCGTCCATCATCGCGATGAGCTGGGCGATCGCCTCGGACCCCATCTGCCGGATCGGCTGGGCGATCGTGGTGAGCGCCGGGGTGCTCATGGCCGACTCGGGCACGTTGTCGAAGCCGATGACGGACACGTCGTCGGGCACGGAGAGCCCGAGGCCCTTGGCGACCTCCATGGTGCGCAGGGCGGAGAGGTCGTTGGCGGCGAAGATCGCCGTCGGCCGGTCCGGCATCGTGAGGAGCTCGTGCGCGGGCTGGTCGGCGGTGTCGGGCCGGTAGCCGCCGACGCGCAGGAGCGAGGGGTCGACGGGGATGCCCGCCGCCTTGAGCGCGGCGCGGTAGCCCTCCTCGCGCAGGCGCGCGGACTCGAGGTCGGGACGCCCGCCGAGGAAGCCGATCCGGCGGTGGCCCAGGCTGAGCAGGTACTCCGTGGCGGTGATGGCGCCGCGCATGTTGTCGGAGTCGATCGTCGTCAGGCCGGTCCGCCCGCGGTGCGGGTCGACGGCCACGACCGGGATGCCGGGGTGCGCGTCGACGACGGTCGGCGTCACGAGGATCGCGCCGTCGATGAGGGTGCCGGACAGCCGGGAGAGGTACCGGCGCTCCCAGCCGACCGCGCCGCCGTGCCGGCCGCCGCCGGAGTAGGCGAGGAGCTCGTAGCCCGTGTCGGCGATGGCGCTCGAGGTGCCCTTGAGGAGCTCGGTGCTGAACGGCTCGAACTCGGCGACGAGGATCCCGATGACGTTCGTGCGGGTGCTGCGCAGGCTGCGGGCGACGAGGCTCGACTCGTAGCCGAGCTCCTCGATGACCTCCTGGACGCGGGCCGAGGTCGCCAGCGCGACGCCGTAGCGGCCGTTGATGACCTTGGACACCGTGGCGACGGAGACGCCCGCGGTGCGCGCGACGTCGCTGATGGTCACCCGTCCCTGACGTTCCACGAACCGTGACTCTACCGTGTTGATATCGATATCGAAATCGATTGACACCCCAAAATCGAGCGTGCCACACTGCCCGCGTCCGAGCGTCGACGATGACTAAGGAACAGATCATGGCGAGATTCCGAGCCGGCTCTGCCGTGGCTCTGGCCGCCAGCATGGCTCTCGTGCTGGCTGCCTGCACTGGTAACGACGAGGACCCGGGCGACGC
Source organism: Actinomycetales bacterium (assembly GCA_012514545.1). Classification (GTDB taxonomy): domain Bacteria; phylum Actinomycetota; class Actinomycetes; order Actinomycetales; family Cellulomonadaceae; genus Actinotalea. Next base: position 21,287 of record JAAZAC010000057.1, read on the forward strand.
GTCGACTGGCGAGCCCACCGACAGCGACGAGCCCGTCACCATCACGTGGTGGCACAACGGCACGGGCGAGCCCCTGCTCGGCCTGTGGCAGGCCGTGGCCGACGAGTTCGAGGAGCTCCACCCGAACGTCACGGTCGACGTCCAGGCGTTCCAGAACGAGGAGATGCAGCGCACGCTGCTCCCGAACGCCCTCCGGTCGAACGACCCGCCGGACCTCTTCCAGGAGTGGGGCGCCGGTGAGATGGCGGCCCACGTCGAGAACGGCTACCTCCGCGACATCACGGACGACGCGGCCGAGGAGATCGAGAAGATCGGCGGCACGATGTCGCCGTGGACGCTCGACGGCCGTGCGTACGCGCTGCCGTACACCTTCGGCATCGAGGGCTTCTGGTACAACACCGAGCTCTTCGCGCAGGCCGGCATCGAGGGCACGCCGGAGACGCTCGACGAGCTCTACGACGCCATCGACAAGTTGAAGGCCGCGGGCATCACGCCGATCGCCGTCGGTGCGCAGGACCGCTGGCCGGCCGCGCACTACTGGTACAACTTCGCGCTGAAGGCCTGCTCGCCCGAGACCCTCGAGGCGGCGCAGGCGCGGCTCGAGTTCGACGACCCGTGCTTCGTCGAGGCGGGCGAGCTGCTCGGTGAGTTCATCGCCTCCGAGCCGTTCAACGAGGGCTACCTGGCCACCTCCGCCCAGCAGGGCGCGGGCTCCTCGGCCGGCCTCGTCGCGACCGGTCAGGCCGCGATGGAGCTCATGGGCCACTGGAACCCGGGTGTCATGGGCGGCATCCTCCGCGACGAGACCGGTGACGAGAACGCGACCCCGCCGGAGTTCCTCGGCTGGTTCAACTTCCCGGGCATCCCCGGCACCGGCGGTGACCCGACTGCGGCCCTCGGCGGCGGCGACGCCTTCGCGGTCCACGCGAACGCGCCCGACGTCACCGTCGAGCTGCTGAAGTACATCATGTCCGAGGACGTTCAGCGCCGGTTCGGCGAGAGTGGTGCGGGCCTCCCGACCATCCCCGCCGCGCAGGACTCGATCACCGACCCGAACCTCCAGATGGTGCTCGAGGGCCTGAACAACGCGACGTACGTCCAGCTGTGGCTCGACACGGCCTACGGCCCCGTGGTCGGCGGCGCCATGAACGAGGCGATCGTCAACTTCTTCGGCGGCCAGGGCACGCCGCAGGACATCGTCGACGCCATCAAGGCAGCGGTCGAGACCCTGTAGCGTCCACCACATGTCGTCGCAGATCGAGGCCGGGCCCGCGGTTGAAACCGCGGGCCCGGCCCCCGCGCAGGGGCCGGCGAGGTCCCGGAGCCGGATCCGCAAGCGGATCGAGATCGCCGCATTCGCGGGCCCGGCTCTGCTGGTGTACGTGACGTTCGTCTTCGTACCCGTCGTCCTCGCCGCCTACTACAGCTTCTTCAACTGGAACGGCATCGGCCCGCTCAACAGGTTCATCGGCATCGAGAACTACACGCGGGCACTGTCCGACCCGGTTTTCCACAACGCGATCAAGAACAACTTCGTCATCGTCGGCCTGTCGCTGCTCATCCAGGGGCCGCTGGCGCTGGCGATCGCGTTGCTCCTCAACCGGCGGATCCGCGGTCGCGGCGTCGTCCGGTTGCTGATCTTCGTCCCCTACGTGCTCAGCGAGGTCATCGCGGGCCTCGCGTGGCGGCTCATCCTGCAGCCGCACGGCCCGTTCGACTCCCTCCTCGAGAGGCTCGGCCTCGAAGGCCTGAGACAGCAGTGGCTGGCCGATCCGAAGGTCGCCCTCTGGGTGGTCTTCGGGGTGCTCACCTGGAAGTACCTCGGGCTGGCCATCATCCTGCTGCTCGCCGGCCTGCAGGGCGTACCCGACGAGCTCATGGAGGCGGCGGCGATCGACGGCGCGAACTGGTGGCAGATCCAGACCCGCGTCACGATCCCGCTCCTGGGCCCCACCATCCGGATCTGGGCGTTCCTGTCGATCATCGGGTCGCTCCAGCTCTTCGACATGGTGTGGATCCTCACCCAGGGCGGACCGCTCAACTCGACCCACACCATGGCGAGCTACATGGTGCTCTACGGCCTCAACCGGTCGCAGGTCGGGTACGGCAGCGCGGTGGCGGTGATCCTCTTCGTGATCTCGCTGACGGTCGCACTGCTCTACCAGCGGTTCGCCCTGCGCCGCGACCTCGCCGGCGCCCTGACCTCCAGGACGACGTGACATGACAGCCGCAACTCTCACGCAGAACGAGACGCGCCAGGTGCCGAAGCGGCGCCACAAGCCGTTCACCTGGAGCCAGCCGCTGGTCTACCTCATCGCGCTGGTCGTCGTCTCCGTCACGATCGCGCCCGTCCTGTACGTCATCCTCGGCGGGTTCCGGAGCAACCGGGCGATCACGGAGGCACCGGCCGCGCTGCCGGACCCGTGGATCTGGTCCAACTACCGGAACGTCATCACCTCCGAGCGGTTCTGGGGTCAGGTGCTGACCTCCTCCGTCACCGCGATCGGCACGACCTTCGTCGTCGTCGCCCTCGGGGTGTCGGTGGCGTTCGTCATCGCCCGGTACGACTTCAAGGGCCGGCAGGCGATGTACTCGCTGTTCGCGGCGGGCCTGCTGTTCCCGCTGACGATCGCCGTCCTGCCGCTGTGGATCATGCTGCAGCAGCTCGGCCTGCTCGGCTCGGTCTGGGGCCTCATCATCCCGCAGGCCGCGTTCGCGCTGCCGACGACGGTGATCATCCTCACCCCGTTCCTCCGGGCCGTCCCGGTGGAGCTGGAGGAGGCGGCGGCGATCGACGGCGCGAGCAAGGTCGGGTTCTTCTGGCGCATCCTGCTGCCGCTCTCGGGCCCCGGCCTCGTCACGGTCGGCGTGCTCGCGTTCGTCGGCAGCTGGAACGCCTACCTGCTGCCGCTGTTCGTCCTCGCGGCGGGCGGCGTCCCGGTGGAGCAGTTCACGCTCCCGCTCGGGGTGCAGCAGTTCTCGACCCAGTACTCGTCCGACACCGCCGGTGTCCTGGCGTTCACGTCGCTGGCGATGATCCCCGCGCTCATCTTCTTCCTCGCGCTCGAGCGGCGGATCGTCAGCGGCCTCCAGGGGGCCGTGAAGGGCTGACGAGAGGACATCCGGGCGGCGCGGTGGCGCTCCCTCGCCGCCCGGACACGGCGTGCCGGGGCCCGTTCGGCCCCGGCACGCCCGTGTCGGCCCCCGTTCGTGGCCGGCGACGCGGCCACGTCGGCGTGCGCGTGTCGGCGCACGCCGGTCGCCGCGCCCGGCCGGGCGTGCCAGGCTCGACGGCATGACCGACGACCCACGGAGCGGCCGCCTCAGCGCCGCCGAGGTGACCGCCCGCGTCGACGCGCGGCACTGGCGCGTCGTGCTGGACCGGCTGCACGCGACCTTCGCGACCGGCTCGTTCGGCGCCGGCGTCGAGCTCGTGCGCCGCATCGGCGCCGCCGCCGACGCCGCCGACCACCACCCCGACGTCGACCTGCGGTACCCCGCCGTGCACGTGGCCCTCGTCTCGCACGACGCGCGGGGCCTCACGGCGCGCGACGTCTCCCTCGCCGCGCGGATCAGCGCCGTCGCCGACGAGCTGGGCGTCGCCGGGTCGCCGGGGGCGCCGCAGGAGCTGGAGATCGCCGTCGACGCCCTGGACGTCCCCGCCGTCGTGCCGTTCTGGCGCGCGGTCCTCGGCTACGAGGACGAGCCGGCCCCGGCGGACGACGCGTCGCCGGCGCTGGTCGACCCCGCCGGCCGCGGCCCCGCCGTGTGGTTCCAGCAGATGGACGCCCCCCGGCCGCAGCGCAACCGTATCCACGTCGACGTGTCCGTCCCGCACGACGTCGCCGAGGAGCGCGTGCGCGCGGCCCTCGCCGCCGGCGGGCGCCTCGTCAGCGACGCGAACGCGCCGGCCTGGTGGGTGCTCGCCGACCCCGAGGGCAACGAGGCGTGCGTGACCACCTGGCAGGGCCGCGGCGACTGACCGCGTCCGCGGCGGGGCCACCGGCGGGGGCTTGGCCCTGGGGGCCGGGCGACCCCGTGCCTACACTCCGCCCATGACGACGCCGACGACGCCCCCCGCCCCGGACATCAAGCCCCGCTCCCGGCAGGTGACCGACGGCCTGGAGGCGACGGCCGCGCGCGGGATGCTGCGCGCCGTCGGGATGGGGGACGCGGACTTCGCGAAGCCGCAGATCGGCGTCGCGAGCTCGTGGAACGAGATCACGCCCTGCAACCTGTCGCTCGACCGCCTCGCGAAGGCCGTGAAGAACGGCGTGCACGCGGCGGGCGGCTACCCGCTCGAGTTCGGAACGATCTCCGTGTCCGACGGGATCTCCATGGGCCACGAGGGGATGCACTTCTCGCTGGTCAGCCGCGACATCATCGCCGACAGCGTCGAGACGGTCATGCAGGCCGAGCGGCTCGACGGCGCGGTCCTGCTCGCCGGCTGCGACAAGTCCCTGCCCGGGATGCTCATGGCCGCCGCGCGGCTCGACGTCGCGGCGGTCTTCCTCTACGCCGGCTCGGTCGCGCCGGGCTGGGTGCGCCTCTCCGACGGCACGGAGAAGGAGGTCACGATCATCGACGCGTTCGAGGCCGTCGGCGCGTGCGCGCGGGGCCTCATGAGCACCGACGACGTCGAGCGGATCGAGCGCGCGTTCTGCCCCGGCGAGGGCGCCTGCGGGGGCATGTACACGGCGAACACCATGGCCTCGGTGGCCGAGGCGATGGGGATGTCCCTGCCGGGCTCGGCCGCCCCGCCGTCGGCGGACCGCCGCCGGGACCAGGCCGCGCTGCGGTCGGGGGAGGCCGTCGTCGGGCTGCTGCGCCGCGGCATCACCGCGCGGCAGATCATGACGAAGGAGGCGTTCGAGAACGCGATCGCGGTCGTCATGGCGTTCGGCGGGTCGACGAACGCGGTGCTGCACCTCCTCGCCATCGCGCACGAGGCCGAGGTCGACCTCTCGCTCGACGACTTCTCCCGCATCGCGCGGCGCGTGCCCCACCTCGGCGACCTCAAGCCGTTCGGACGCTACGTCATGAACGACGTCGACCGGATCGGGGGCGTGCCCGTCGTCATGAAGGCCCTGCTCGACGCCGGCCTGCTGCACGGCGACTGCCTCACCGTCACCGGCCGCACCGTCGCGGAGAACCTCGCCGACGTCGCGCCGCCCGACCCGGACGGGAAGATCCTGCGCGCGCTCGACGACCCCATCCACCCCACGGGCGGCATCACGATCCTGCGCGGGTCGCTCGCGCCGGAGGGCGCCGTCGTGAAGTCGGCGGGCTTCGACACCGACGTGTTCGAGGGCACCGCGCGCGTCTTCGACCGCGAGCGCGCGGCGATGGACGCCCTGGAGGACGGCACGATCCAGGCGGGGGACGTCGTCGTCATCCGGTACGAGGGCCCGAAGGGCGGCCCCGGGATGCGGGAGATGCTCGCGATCACGGGCGCGATCAAGGGCGCGGGGCTCGGCAAGAGCGTGCTGCTGCTCACCGACGGGCGGTTCTCCGGCGGGACGACGGGGCTGTGCGTGGGCCACGTCGCCCCGGAGGCGGTGGACGGCGGGCCGATCGCGTTCGTGCGCGACGGCGACCGGATCCGTCTCGACGTCGCGTCCGGTCGGCTCGACCTCCTCGTGCCCGACGACGAGCTCGCCGCCCGGCGGGCCGGCTGGGAGCCGCTGCCGCCGCGGTACACCCGCGGGGTGCTCGCGAAGTACGCCAAGCTCGTCGGCTCGGCGTCGCGCGGCGCCGTCCTCGGCTGAGCGGCCACTCCCATCGAGTGGAGCGCTGTGGCGCCACGCCGCTCCACTCGAGCCGTTCGGCTGCCACGACGCTCCACTCGAGCGGGGCACGGGTGTCGGTCCCGGGTGGCGAGACCGTGATCCGACATGCGGACATTCGGAGAAGGACGTGACAGCGGACCTACGAGCGCGTAGGCTGCCCGACGTGCAGGCGATCCTTCTCGTACTCGGCTAGGCGCGGGCCCGACCCACCCCAGCCAGGTCTCGCCTGCGCCCACCCCTCCAGCCGTCCCGGCCGAGGGGTTTTTTCGTGCCCACCGCGGCCCACCGCCGCCCGACCGACCACCAGCCACCCGCAGCACCGGCAGCCGCCACGAGCGGCGCGACGCACCAGCACGGAGCACCAAGGAGACCCAGGATGGCCCAGGACCAGCAGACGGCTCCGGCCGCCAACCGTCCGCAGGCGACCGCGCCCCCGACGCCGGGACCCGCCCGCGTCACGCCCGCCGACGTCGCGCGCTCGGCCGTGACGCACGGCGAGACGATGACGGGCGCCCAGGCGATCGTGCGCTCGCTCGAGGCCGTGGGGACGACGGTGGTCTTCGGCATCCCCGGCGGCGCGATCCTGCCGACGTACGACCCGCTCATGGACTCCACGCGGCTGCGCCACATCCTCATGCGGCACGAGCAGGGCGCCGGCCACGCCGCCGAGGGCTACGCGTACACGACGGGCGACGTCGGGGTGTGCATGGCCACGTCGGGGCCGGGCGCGACGAACCTCGTCACCGCGCTCGCGGACGCGAACATGGACTCCGTCCCCGTCGTCGCGATCACGGGGCAGGTCGGCGCGCCGCTCATCGGCACCGACGCGTTCCAGGAGGCCGACATCGTCGGCATCACGCTGCCCGTGACGAAGCACAACTTCCTCGTCACGGACGCCCAGGACATCCCGCGCACGATCGCGCAGGCCTTCCACATCGCCCGCACCGGGCGGCCCGGCCCCGTCCTGGTCGACATCGCCAAGTCCGCCCAGCAGGGGAGCATGACGTTCTCCTGGCCGCAGCAGGTCGAGCTGCCGGGCTACCACCCGGTGACCAAGCCGCACGCCAAGCAGGTGCGCGAGGCCGCCCGGCTGCTCGCCACCGCCCGCCGGCCCGTCCTCTACGTGGGCGGCGGCGCGGTCCGCGCGGGCGCGGCGGCGGAGCTGCGCCGGCTCGTCGACGAGAGCGGCGCCGCCGTCGTCACGACGCTCATGGCGCGCGGCGTGCTGCCCGACGACCACCCGCAGCACCTCGGCATGCCCGGCATGCACGGCACCGTCCCGGCGGTCGCGGCGCTGCAGAAGGCGGACCTCGTCGTCGCGCTGGGCACCCGGTTCGACGACCGCGTGACCGGCAAGATCTCCTCCTTCGCGCCGCACGCGACCGTCGTCCACGCCGACATCGACCCGGCCGAGATCGGCAAGAACCGCCGGGCCGACGTCCCGATCGTCGGCGACCTCAAGGAGGTCATCGCCGACCTGCTGCCGGAGCTCGCGCGCGAGCACGCGCAGCACGGCAAGCCGGACCTCGCGGCGTGGTGGCGGCAGATCGACGACTGGCGCGAGACCTTCCCGCTGGGCTACAGCCCGACCGAGGACGGGCACATGGCGCCGCAGCTCGTCATCCAGCGGCTGGGCGAGATCGCGGGCCCGGAGGCGGTCTACGTCGCCGGCGTCGGGCAGCACCAGATGTGGGCCGCGCAGTTCATCCGCTACCAGCGGCCCGGGCAGTGGATCAACTCCGGCGGCCTCGGGACGATGGGCTTCGCGGTGCCGGCCGCGCTGGGCGCGAAGGTCGGCGACCCCGACCGGGTCGTCTGGGCGATCGACGGCGACGGCTGCTTCCAGATGACCAACCAGGAGCTGGCCACCTGCACGATCAACGACATCCCGATCAAGGTCGCCATCATCAACAACTCGTCGCTCGGCATGGTCCGGCAGTGGCAGACCCTCTTCTACGAGGCGCGCTACTCCAACACGGACCTGCACACCGGCCACGGCACCGCGCGCGTCCCCGACTTCGTCAAGCTCGCCGAGGCGTACGGCTGCGTCGGCCTGCGCTGCGAGAAGGAGGACGAGGTCGACGACACCATCCGGCGCGCGATGGAGATCGACGACCAGCCCGTCGTCGTCGACTTCACGGTCTCGCGCGACGCGATGGTCTGGCCGATGGTGCCCGCCGGCGTCAGCAACGACGAGATCCAGTACGCGCGGGGCATCAGCCCCGCGTGGGACCGGGAGGAGTGATGCGCCGCATCGGCCTCCTCGGGGGCACCTCCTGGGAGTCGACCATCGACTACTACCGCCTGCTCAACGTGGGCGTGCGCGACCGGCTCGGCGGCTCGCACTCCGCCGACCTGCTGCTGCGCTCCGTGGACTTCGCGGAGATCGAGGCGCGGCAGGCGGTGGACGACTGGACGTCGCTCGGCCGCCGGTACGCCCGCGAGGCGTCGTCGCTCGTCGCGGCGGGCGCGGAGGTGCTCGCCATCTGCGCGAACACCATGCATCTCGTGTATGACGACGTCGCGCGGGCGGGGGCCCAGGCCGTGCACCTCGTCGACGCGGTCGCCGACGTCGCCCACGCGGCCGGCCACTCCAGCGTCGGGCTGCTCGGCACCCGCTACACGATGTCGTCGCCCGACCTGTACCCGGCGCGGATGGCCGCGCGCGGCGTCGACGTCGTCGTGCCCGAGCCCGCCGACGCCGCCGAGGTGCACCGGATCATCTACGCCGAGCTCGTCCAGGGGGTCGTCACGGACGAGTCGCGCGACGTGCTCGAGGGCGTCGTCGCACGGCTCGTGGACCGGGGCGTGCAGGCGGTCGTGCTCGGCTGCACCGAGCTCGGCATGATCCTCGCCCCGGACCGCGCCCCGGTGCCCCTGCTCGACAGCCTCGCCATCCACGTCGAGGCCATCCTGGACGCCGCGCTGAGCGAGCCGTCCCCCGTCCCGTCGTCGTCCTCAGCCCTGGAAGAGAGTGGTGCAGCATGAGCAGGCACACGCTGTCGGTGCTCGTGGAGAACAAGCCCGGCGTCCTCACGCGGGTCGCGGGGCTCTTCGCCCGGCGCGCGTTCAACATCCACTCGCTCGCGGTGGGCCCCACGGAGCACGAGGAGATCTCCCGGATCACCGTCGTCGTCGACGTCGAGGCCCTCCCGCTCGAGCAGGTGACCAAGCAGCTGAACAAGCTCATCAACGTCATCAAGATCGTCGAGCTGGAGCCCGAGTCCTCCGTCCAGCGCGAGCTGCTGCTCGTGAAGGTGCGCGCGGACTCGGCCACGCGCTCGCACGTCCTCGAGGTCGTCGAGCTGTTCCGGGCGCACGTCGTGGACGTCGTCCCGGAGGCCGTGACCATCGAGGCGACGGGCAGCCCGGCCAAGCTCGACGCCCTGCTGGCCGCGCTCGAGCCGTACGGCATCCGCGAGATCGTGCAGTCCGGGACCGTCGCCATCGGCCGGGGGTCGCGCTCGATCACCGACCGCGCGCTGGAACGCGTGGCCCGCTCCGCCTGAGACCGGGAAGACTGTCGGCGGCCGAGGACGGGCACGCCGGCGGACCCGAACGACCCGACCCGTCACCCACCCGAAGCGAGGAGACCTGCTGTGGCAGAGCTGTTCTACGACGACGACGCCGACCTGTCCCTGATCGCGAGCCGCAAGGTCGCGATCATCGGGTACGGCAGCCAGGGGCACGCGCACGCCCTCAACCTGCGCGACTCCGGCGTGGACGTGCGGGTCGGCCTGCGTGAGGGCTCGGCCTCGCGGGCCAAGGCGGAGGAGCAGGGCCTGCGCGTGGTGACCCCCGCGGAGGCGGCGGCCGAGGCGGACGTCATCATGGTCCTCGCCCCGGACCAGGTGCAGCGGCACCTGTACCGCGACGACATCGCGCCGCACCTGTCGGAGGGCAAGGCGCTCGTGTTCGCGCACGGGTTCAACATCCGGTTCGGCTACATCACCCCGCCGGACGGCGTCGACGTCTTCATGGTCGCGCCGAAGGGCCCGGGCCACATCGTGCGCCGCGAGTTCGAGGCGGGCCGGGGCGTGCCGGTGCTCGTCGCCGTGGAGAAGGACGCCTCGGGCCAGGCGTGGGACCTCGGCCTGTCGTACGCGAAGGCGATCGGCGGCCTGCGCGCGGGCGGCATCAAGACGACCTTCACGGAGGAGACCGAGACCGACCTGTTCGGCGAGCAGGCCGTGCTCTGCGGCGGCACGTCGCAGCTCGTCCAGTACGGCTTCGAGGTGCTGACGGAGGCCGGCTACCAGCCGGAGATCGCGTACTTCGAGGTGCTCCACGAGCTCAAGCTCATCGTCGACCTCATGATCGAGGGCGGCATCGCCAAGCAGCGCTGGAGCGTCTCCGACACCGCCGAGTACGGCGACTACGTGTCCGGCCCGCGGGTCATCGACCCGCACGTGAAGGAGAACATGC
>JAAZAC010000058.1 GCA_012514545.1 Actinomycetales bacterium
CGGGGGCGCGACCGCCGAGGCCGACCTCGCCGGGGTCAACCTCGCCCGGGTCGTCGCGGACGGCGAGCAGGTCGTCGTGCCGCGGCCCGGCGAGGCGGCGGCCGCGGCGGTGACGGCGGCCGGCGGCGGCACCACGGGAGGCACAGGGGGTGCGGGCGGCGCGGCCGGCCCCCTCGACCTCAACGCCGCCGACGCCGCCGCCCTCGACACGCTCCCCGGCATCGGGCCCGTGCTCGCGGAGCGGATCGTCGCCTGGCGCGCCGAGCACGGCCGGTTCACCAGCGTGGAGGAGCTCACCGAGGTCTCGGGGATCGGCCCGACCCTGCTCGCCCGGCTGCGCGACCTGGTCCGCGTGGGATGACCGACCTGCGCCTCGTCCCGGCCGGGCTGCTCGTCTGGCTCGCGTGCGTCCTCGTGGTCGGCGTGACGTCTGCCGCCGCGGCCGGGGTGGCCGCCGCGCTCGCCGTCGTCGCCGCGGCGGCCGCGCTGCGGGGGGCGCCGCCCACCGCGTGGCTCGCCGTGGCCGCGGCCGCGCTCGCCTGCGGCTCGTGCGCCCTGCAGCTCCACCAGCGCGCGTCGGGGCCGCTCGCGCCGCTCGCGGCCGACCGGGCCGCCGTCACGCTCGAGGGGGTCGTGCGCGGCGAGCCGGCCTGCACCGGCGGGGCGGGGTGCCGGCCGCGCGTCGTCGTGGCCGCGGACGCCGTCGTCGGGCGCGGGGGCCGCGGCGAGGTGGCCGCACGGGTCCTCGCCACCGGCCCCGTCGAGTACCTCGCCCACGGGGCCCGCGTCCGCCTGGTCGGCCGGCTCGCCCCGGCGGACCCGGGGGACGACGTCGCCGCCGTGCTCCGGCTGGTCGCGCCGCCCGCGGTGGTGCGGCCGCCGGCGGGCGTCGACGCGGCCGTCGGGCGCGTGCGCGGCGCGCTGCTCGCGGCCACGGACGCGATGCCGCCCGACCTGCGCGGCCTCGTGCCCGGCGCGGCCATCGGCGACACGTCGCGGATCCCGCCGGACCTCGACCGCGCGATGCGCGACGTGAGCCTCACCCACATCACGGCCGTGTCGGGGAGCCACTTCGCGGTGCTCGCGACGGCGGTGGCCGCCCTCGGGAGCGCCCTCGCCCTCCCGCGGCTCGCGCGCGCGCTGCTCACCGCCGTCGCGACGGCGGGCTTCGTCCTGCTCGTGCACCCCCAGCCGAGCGTCGTCCGCGCCGCCGTCATGGGCGCCGTCGCCGTGGCCGGCGTCGTCGCGGGGCGGCCCGCGCGGTCCGTCCCGGCGCTCGGGGCGGCCGTCACCGGGCTGCTGGTCCTGGACCCGTGGCTCGCGCGGTCCTACGGGTTCGTGCTGTCGGTCGCCGCGACCGCCGCCATCGCCCTGCTGGCGCCGGTGCTCGCCGCGCGCCTGCAGGTGGTGCTCCCGCGGTGGCTGGCGCTCGCCGTGGCCGTGCCCGCGGCGGCGCAGGCGGCCTGCGGCCCGGTCATCGTCCTGCTCGAGCCGGCGGTGAGCCCCTACGCGGTCCTCGCCAACCTCCTCGCGGCGCCCGCGCTCTTCCCAGCGACGGTGCTCGGCGTCGCGGGTGCCCTGCTGGCGCCCTGGCTGCCCGGGGTGGCGGCGCCGCTGCTCGACGGCGGGGCGGCGGCGTGCTGGTGGATCGCGACGGTCGCCCGCGTGACGGCCGACCTGCCCGGCGCGCGCGTGCCCTGGCCGGGCGGCGCCGGGGGCGCGTCGCTCCTGGCTCTGGCCACGGCCGCGGGCCTCGCGCTCGCCCTCCGCCGCCGACGCCGGCCCCTCGCCCGCCCGGTCGTCGCCCTCGCGCTCGCGCTCGCCGTCGCGGTGCCGGTCCTGCGGTGGGCCGCCCAGCCCCGCTGGGTGCCGGACGGCTGGCGCGTGGTGCAGTGCGACGTCGGGCAGGGGGACACGCTCGTGGTGCGCTCGGGGGAGGGGGCCGCGGTCGTCGTGGACGTCGGACCGCCCGGCCGGGCCGCGGACGCGTGCCTGCGGCGCCTCGGGGTGCGGCGGATCGACCTGCTCGTGCTCACCCACTTCCACGCCGACCACGTGGGCGGCCTGCCCGCCGTCCTCGCCGGGCGCGAGGTCGCCGCCGCGCTCGTCAGCCCGCTGGCCGAGCCCGCGGGGCAGGCGCGCGAGGCGCGGGCGGCGCTCGTGGCGGCCGGCGCGACGGTCTCGGCCGCCGGCGAGGGCGCGGCGCGTGGGCAGGCGGGCGAGGTCGCCTGGCGGGTCCTGGGCCCGCCGCCGGGGGCCGTGGAGCCGAACGACGCGAGCGTCGTCGTGCTGCTGGCGGTCGACGGCGTGACGGTCCTCGCCCTCGGGGACGCGGAGATCGCGGCCCAGGACGCCCTGGCGGCGCGGCTCGCGGGGGACCCGCGGGCCCGGTCGGCGACGGTCGTGAAGGTCGCGCACCACGGCTCGGCGACGCAGTCGCGGCGCCTGGCCGGGCTGCTCGCCCCCGCCGTCGCGCTCGTCCCGGTCGGCCGCGACAACGAGTACGGGCACCCGGCTCCGGCGACGGTCGACCTCTACCGCGACCGCGGCGCGCTCGTGCTCGCCACCGACACCTGCGGCCCGGTCGCGATCGCGGCGGACGACGGCGCGCTCGAGGTCACCGCGCGGTGCCTCGGGCGCTGACCCCCGCCCGGGGACGGCGGGGGGTCGGCGGGGCGTGGCAGGCTGGGCCCATGCCGCCCGCGCGCCGCGCCCCCGCCGTCCCGTGGACCGACGCCACCCCGGCCCCGCTCGTGCTCGTCACGGGGCCGGAGGAGCTGCTCGCGGAGCGCGCCGTCGAGCGCGTGGTGCGGCTCGCCCGCGAGGCCGACCCGGAGGTCGAGGTCAGCGAGCTCGAGGCCGCCGCGTACCAGGCGGGCACGCTGCGGGTCGTGGCGAGCCCGTCGCTCTTCGCGGAGCGCCGCCTCGTCGTGGTCGCCGGGCTGGAGGCGGCGACGGACGACCTGCTCGCGGACCTCACCGAGCACGTCGCCGAGCCCCCGCCCGACGTCGTGCTCGTCGTGCGGCACAGCGGCGCCCCGCGCGGGCGCAAGGCCGCGGACGCGCTGCGCGCGGCGGGGGCGCTGGTCGTCGCCGCGGACGCGGTCAAGCGCGACGCCGACAAGACGGCGTTCGTCACCGACGAGCTGCGCCGCGCCGGCCGCCGCGCGGAGCCCGCGGCCATCCGCGCGCTCGTGGAGGCCTGCGGCTCCGACCTGCGCGAGCTCGCCGCGGCGTGCGCCCAGCTCGTCGCGGACACGGACGGCCCGGTGACCGCCGACGTCGTCGCGCGCTACTACGGCGGCCGCGTGGAGGCGACGGGGTTCCGCGTGGCCGACGCCGCCGCCGTCGGCAAGGCGGGGGAGGCGGTGGCGCTGCTGCGGCACGCCCTGGCCACGGGGTCGGACCCGGTGCCGCTCGTCGCCGCGCTCGCGGCCAAGCTGCGCACGCTCGTGAAGGTCGGCGCGGCGCGGGGCCAGGGTCTCGACCCCGTCCGGGACCTCGGCCTCGCGTCCTGGCAGGTGGACCGCGCGCGCCGGGAGCTCGCGGGCTGGACCCCGGAGTCGCTCGCGGCGGCGATCGCGGCGGTCGCGCAGGCGGACGCGGAGGTCAAGGGCGCCGGGCGGGACCCGGTGTTCGCGGTGGAGCGCGCCGTGCTCGCGGTCGCGCGGGCGGCGGGCGCGCGCTGAGCCCCGTGGGGCGGGATCCCGGGCCGCAGCGGCGCCCGGCCAGTCATGGTGGTTGTGACATGCCCCGGGCCGCCCCGCACGGCTCCGCGCGCGGGGGCCGCCGAGATTGCGACCTATGGGACGGATCGGGGCCCCGGAAAGAGTGACGGATTCACTCGCCTTGCGCACGTCCCGGGCGGCTCGGCCTGTCATAGTAGGCATGACAGCACTTGCTGTTCCCCCCAACTGAGGAGACACCATGAACCGCACCGTCAAGGCCATCACCGCCGCTCTGCTGACCCTCGGCCTCACCGTCATCGGGCTCCCGCTCGGAGGTGGCGGCGGTCTCGGCGGCGGCGCGACCACCAACGTCGGCGTCGGGTGCTGCAAGCAGTGACAGCTGCTGGTGTCCTTCCCCCGGACACCCCCTAGCGCTTCGAGGGGCCGCCCACCACGAGTGGGCGGCCCCCTCATTTCACCCTCGTCCGGGCCCACGACGGTGCCCATCCCCCTGTGACAGCGGCGTGTCACGGATTACAGTGACCTTCGTGACTGGACTTGCTGAACGGCTCCGGGCCGAGCGCGCGCGGGCCGGCCTCTCCCAGACGGCGCTCGCGGGCGACGACTTCTCGCCGAGCTACATCTCGCTCATCGAGTCGGGCCGCCGGATGCCGACGGACGCCGCGCTCGCCGTCCTCGCCGCGCGCCTCGGCACCACCGTCGACTACCTCAAGTACGGGGACGCGGCGCCGAGCGAGGAGCGGGCCCGCCTCGAGATCAGCTTCGCGCGGCTCGCGCTGAGCAACGGCGCCGCCCAGGAGGCGAAGGACCGGCTGCTCGCCCTCGACCTCGA